>JAISJX010000017.1 GCA_031261145.1 Tannerella sp. | reverse complement strand
CACTAATCCCCAGTTGATAGCCCCTATATTTTCGGCTTTCAGCATCGGCATGATGGTCTGGAAAGTGCTGTTGTTGCGACGCGCCATGTATTCGGTGCAAATCATCGGACGACCTAATCTTTTCAATGAGTCAATGGCTTGTTGATGGTTTTCCTGACTATTATAATTGTGATACGTAATCACATCGGAATTTTCCTCTTGAATCTTATTCAGACCGGATAATGATTTACTCCAAAGACCTGCGGAAAGCGGTTGAGACGGGTTAGCCGTCCTGCCCCATACGAAAACCTTTTGCAGCAAGGGAATGCTTTTATCGCCGTAGCCGCTGTTGCCCGGCTCGTTGTATAAATCCCACAGCACAATCCGTTTGTCGTCTTTAAATGTAGTTAGAATATCCTTAACGTATGCTTCGAGTTTGACGGTTAATGCGGTATCCTGAAAAATCAAATCTCCGGGGTCGCGCACCCAACCGGAATTGTGTACGCCGGGTTTGGGATCCGGCTGTTTCCCTGACTGATACGTTGGATTCCAGCAATCGTCAAAAATGACGAATACCGTGGATATGCCGTGTTTCGCGGCAATGTCCAAATATTGTCCGACACGCAGTTTGAATCCGTCTTTATCAACTTCCCAGGCGAGATGGTGCAGATAGACGCGCATACAGTTCATCCCGATGCCTTCCGCCCAGCCGAGTTCTCTATCAATAGTTGCAGGGTCGAAAGATTCAGCCTGCCACATCTCCAACTGGTTGATGGCGGTGCTTGGGAGAAAATCGCAACCGCGAAGCCATCCCCACTGTTTATACCATTCGTTGGCTTGCTCCTTTGTCCATACGTCGCGGACAGCCGGTTGCTTTTGGCTACAGTTTGCAAGCATGATGCCTGCTAAAAATACAAGGATAATTTTTTTCATTTTTATTTATGTTTAGAAAATTACTGTTCAAATACAATATCAAACTGATCGTAAGGCTCTGTACGGTGAGCCAGATGTTTGGTGGACGGAGAAATGCCGAACAGCGGGGAATAGGTCCGGATTTTAACCGTTTTCCCGTCCGGCATAAATTCGAGAATACGCAGCCATCCGTCGCCGCCGTTGCCTTCCCATCCGCCGCCGAGCGTCTGAACGTTAAACATCATCTGGTGCACGGTCTTTCCGGCTTGATTTTTATCTGTGCGGTAAGATACATTATCGGCAAATACGCCGTTTCCGTTTGCCGTATGACCGCAAATGACCATCAATATGTTTGACGAGGGCTGAATCAGTTTTTCCCAAACATCCTTTCCATTATTTCCCGGACTGATTTTATATCCTTCCTTTTCTATTCTTTGACTATTGGCTCCGTTGGTGAGATAGCTATGCGTCATAAATATGACTTTATGACCTTTGTATTTGTCGCCGGCTACTAATTTCTTTGCCCATTCCAATACTTCATCTCTGGGATGGAACTCTGATGTGATGACTAACAGTTTGCCCCAAGCCGGATCTTGAAACTCGAAAGCGGCGTTTTCCAATGAGGGTATTCCATTACGGTTGGGCAATGCGTCTATGCAAATATCCCGCCATGCCGTATTCCGTTCAAAGGGAAAATAATCGGGAAAGTGCGTCATGCCGTTTTCCGAAGACTGATAACCATAATCATGATTGCCACCTGAAATAATGTAAGGTATTTTGTTGTCCAAACGGGAAAATGCCTGAGAGGCTGCCGCCCACATCTCACGGCTGGTTTGATTCAGCATATTCCGGTTACGGATGATGTTCTCATTTTGCTCCACCAAATCTCCTGTGCATAATACGCTTTTAATGTGCAGATTGTCTATGTTATCTGCAATCCAGGCGGTACACAGGTCGAATATCGGCTGGTTGAGATCATACTTGGTGTATCCTTGCGGATCACCTAATAAAATCATAGTGAAAGCGTTGGGATCGGTCAGATGCTGCCGATCTGCCCTGCGCTGTGCATTCGCTTGTGAAGCGAACAGGGTAATAATAATAATGATAAAGTACTTTTTCATAGTCTAATTTTTTTGCAAATATATAAAAAATATTTTTAAAATTCCACATTCACTGCCACAGGTAAATGGTCGGATGCCCATGCTTTTGTTTTCAATTCTCCGTCAATCACTCTGTAAGTGTTCACGCGGATGTTTTTTGTTACAAAAACATGGTCTATTATACCGGTAGGATTCAGGTTAGTAAATCCGTGCAATGTGCCATTAGGTCCTTCGGGCGCTCTCTTGCTTACTGCCCGCGAATCCGAAAATGCGCCGTCGTTCAGGATTATTTGTATCGGTTCGGACTGTGGCTCGGAATTAAAGTCGCCTGTAAGGATAACGGGGTTGTTGCCTGCAATTTCCTTAACTTTGGCTAAAAGAAGCGTAGCTGAATTTTTTTTGGACACCACCCCGATATGATCAAAGTGAGAATTAAAAATAAAAAATATCTTTTTGGTTCTTTTATCTTTAAACTTAACCCAAGTGCACATGCGGGGGCAACAGGGCGAATCCCAACTGTGGGAAGATACCTCCGGAGTGTCGGAATACCAGAAATCGCCATGTTCAAGCATTTCCAAGCGGCTCTTCCTCCAAATAACCGCATCATGCTCTTCGTTCTTCTCATAACCTCCCGATGATCTGCCTGCGCCAATCCAGTCCAGATCAGGCCACGTCTTTATTTCAGCCAACTGAAAGGTCATGGTTTCCTGGGCGCCAACCAAATCAAATTTGTTGTCTTCGAATATCTTTTTCATCACTTTTTTCCGGTTTACCCATTGTTGACTGGAGTCTTCCGGTATTCTGTGTGAATATTCAAACAATTGGTTATAAGAAGCGACCGTTAAAGTCTTGGGTTTCTTTGCTGTTGCCTTTTGTGTGTGCATCATCGTCGGCAGACAACTGAAGAGCAAGATGAACATAAAATAATTTTTTCCAAGCATACTATTTTTATTTAATAATTGAAATTGAATTAATATCTACTATTTTTATAGCGTCTCCATTATTTGATATTTTCAAGCAAAATAACCCTTTCATTGTTATTTGTGGAAAATTGGTTTAGGTCGTACCCGATATAGGAGACAACAGGGTGACAAAGACCTATTACAATTTTTGCAGCATAATAGGACGTTCCGCGGAAGACAACATCTTGTTTGAAATTGAACCATTTGTCATCTACTGATTTTGCCGCTTTTTTCGGGACATAATGTTCGGTGTTGTAATTGCCTACAAACAAATTGTGTCCGGGCTCGAACACGATGGAATACCGGCAACATTCTATTTCCAATGTTTGAATGGAACTGCTATGATGCCCAAATTCCGAGAGAATACCTACATTACAACAAACAACTTGAATATCTTTCCCGACAAAATGTTCGCTGAAACGAATACCGCAGGCATATCCGGCCACCCGCACTAATCCGAGACTTACCAACGCATGGTTATTCACGCCCGGAGTAATCAGTCCGACGCTACCTGTTCGGGAGGGGTCAA
>JAISJX010000422.1 GCA_031261145.1 Tannerella sp. | reverse complement strand
AATCGTCCTGCGCAGGATAATTTTATCAAAAAAATACAGTATATTTGTCACCACAAAAAGGGAACAAATTTTGCCTTATGAAACAAATTATAAAAAAACAAGGGGTTATACTATGGATTATCGGGGGATGTATCCTGTACGGGATTGCTATTCATTTGATCTATGGAATGGGAAATGAACGCTTGCAGGCGGAAACGGCCACATTGTTTCGTCATGTAATAGATATTGACCGGAATAACCGGTTTCAGGAAACAGGTCTGCCTGTTTATTCAGGATATGTTCCCAATCAAAATGATACAGCAAGCTATGCCACAATAGAAAACAAAGATCATATACGTCATATAGAGCGGACTGATTCCATCCGACAATTGTCTTATACAGAGAAACAAAATCTGGCTCTTCAATCCGTGCTTATCCGGGTAAACCCTATCAATGTGCATAAACTTGACAGTCTTTTTCGCCTTGAATGTCAGAAAAAGGATATTCCGGTACGGACAGCGGTTCGCTATACCTGCCATACGACCGGGGAAACGTGTTACAGCGATTCGGATACCTTATTTTATACCTCCGCTTTCGCCACGGAAGAAATTCAGTCCGGTATTGATGGCGAAATCACCCTACAGGGATTTGTCAAAATCAAACCATCCTTCGTTATGCGCCATACGAGGGGTTCTTTGGTCAAAGCGACGTTGGCGTGGTGCATGTTTGTTGCTTTGGCGGTCTATCTTCCGGTTCGCAGACGAAAAAAGAACCATCTTCTCCCGCCGAAGACTACTATTCCGTTAAATCAACCACAAAAGACTCGCTACCAATTAACAGCAAAGATTTGTTTGGATATGGCTCAACAGGTTGTGATTTATGATGACAAAAGCATTCTTTTAACTAAACATTTGGCCTTGTTAATAGAGTCCCTGTATAATTCTACGAATCATTATGCCGGTCACGATGATCTTATTTTCGCCTTATACGGCGATGATGTCATTGCCACTGCCGGGAAAGTACGCCTTTTGCAGACCATTAAGCGTTTACGGAAGGAACTCAGCCCTATTTCCGGCCTGACGATCAAAAATGTCCACCACAAAGGCTACCGGCTTCTATTACCTGAATAACCTGATTTTTGAATTTGTAATTCTATCAATGCCGAATCACACCATGATTATGTCTTCCGGATTTTCATTGTTCGCTTTTTCCATCAGGTAAAAATGAGGTTTGGAGACGTGGCATGCCGCGTCTCTACAGAGGCCGTTAGACGAGGTTCCAACCTCGCTCCTGCTATCATGCGTACTTTATGTTTCCGGATAAGTAGCCGCGTCGATAGCTTTGGGCGTCCATACTTTCAGAAATTCCACCACTTTTTTCTCGTTGAATCCTTTATCTTCTTCCTGCCAGGCGGAGTTTTGGGTGCGCAGGCGCTGGTCTTTTATTTTGAGTTATTTTAGTGGGGAACAATGACATGCAATCCGCCATGGATGGCTTCGACCGTGATGGTTTCGCCGGTCTGCACCGATTCACCGTCGATGTGCATGATTCCGGGTTTATCCCGTTTCAGTATCAGGTTTTTAGACCGATAATACTGTATCTTGTGATTTTTCGTCATTTGTTTGGTAAACATCTGAATCGTAATGGGAACCACATCAAACGGCCCGATGGGCGAAACGACCACCACATCCATCAGTCCGTCGTTCATACAGGCATCCGGCGCAATGAACGCATTATTACCGTATTGCGAGGCGTTGGCAAAGGTGACCATAAAAGCGTTTCGTGTAATCACCTCGTTTTCAAGGAGGATTTCATACGTATCGGGGTGGAATTTAGGAAATTCGGTGATTATGTTTTTCAGATACATCATCCCTCCGCGCCGTTTTTCTTCGGAGAAACGCTTGCTAATCAGGGCGTCGAAGCCGATTCCGCAAGTACAGAAAAAGATATATCCGTTGGCTTTGCAGTAATCAATCGTTGTCACATTTTTTTCGGCAATGACTTTCAACGCTTTACGAACATCAATAGGCACAGAAAGGTCCCTCGCCAGTCCGTTGCCTGAACCCATCGGAACAATACCCAATGCAGCCGGAGTGTGTATCAAGGCTTTGGCTATTTCATTAACCGTTCCGTCACCGCCTACGGCAATCACATAATCTACGTTATTCTGAACCGCCAGAGAAGCCAGTTCAAAGGCATGGCCGGCATATTCCGTATAGAAGATTTGTCGTTCAAATGCTTCCGGCAAAATATACTGGTCTAACAATTCAGGAATCCGTTTTTTTGACTCCGTTCCTGAAATCGGATTGATAATAACTGCAAGCTTCTCCATTCGTTTTACTAATGCCGGGCAAATATAGTCATTATCCGTAAAATAAAGAACCTTTTTGGCGATTTATTCCGTTTCGTCCAAATCAAAGTCAAAGTCATCCGTTTCGCCAGGGCCGGTAAACTGCTCTAATTCACGGCGGTCTTTCTTTGTCGGGCGGCCAAGTCCGCGTGCACGATCCACAAACCCGGAGATTTTGTTCATTTCCAATATTTCATATTGTTCGGGCGGCGTCACATTTTCAAGATACTGAGGCGTTAATTTGGCGCCCATCCTGTTTTGGGCAAGCGCCAACACCTTAAATGAAAACGTAACGGGAGGCTTGCGGATTTGCAGAACCTCCCCGACCTTAATCATACGGGAGGGCTTCACGTTCACTCCGCCTATCGACACCCGGTTTTTCTTGCAGGCGTCCGAGGCTGTCGTCCGCGTCTTAAAAAGGCGAGTCGCCCACATCCATTTATCTATACGTACTTCGTTCATTTTTGCCTGTTTGTTAGTATATATCAGGGACATTCTCCCCTCTTATTTATGATTGAACTGATTCATCGTAATATCCACACCGGCCAGACAGAAACTTTTCACCATTTCGGAGGCCTGTTTGATGCGTTCGGGCATCTGTTCCAACTCTTCGGGCCTGAACGCGCCAAGCACATAATCCATTTGCCTGCCGCGGGGAAAATCGTTCCCAACGCCAAAACGCAGGCGGCAATAATCCGCTGTACCCAGGAGTTCTTCGATATTCCGCAACCCGTTGTGCCCGGCATGACCGCCTTTCGGTTTCAAACGAAGGGAACCAAAAGGCAGTGCGATATCGTCCACTGCAACTAATAAATTTTCAACGGGAATATTTTCCTTTTGCAACCAATAGCGCACGGCGTTACCGCTCAGATTCATAAACGTATTCGGTTTCAGAAGAACCAATTCGGCATTTTTCACACGCAACTGCGCGATAGCCCCGTAACGTTCATCCGTGAAATTCACGCCATACTCTTCCGCTACGGCATTGACCACACGAAAACCGATATTGTGGCGCGTGCCCCAGTATTCCGAGCCGATATTTCCCAAACCTGTAATTAAAAATTTCATAGAATACTCTTTTATTTCATTTTTCCGACTGACGTCTTCAGCATCAAAAAAACAGTCCGTTACATTTTTATAAAAAAGAAGGAGGACGTGCCTCTCCGGCGAATCCTCCTTACTGAAACGAAAATTATGTTTTTTATGCGTTTGCGGCGGATTCGGCAAGACCGCGGGCTGCACGTGTCAGTTTGACGGAACATACGACTGCATTCTTTGAGTTTATCAGTTCCAAACCCTCAAATTGCAATTCGCCCACTTTGATTGCTTTACCCAAGCCTATTTTTTCTACATTCACAACCAATTGTTCCGGAATCTGGTTATGCAACGCTTTTACGCGCAATTTGCGCATTTCCAGGTTCAACTTACCACCGGCTCTTACACCTTCGGCATGGCCTTCCAATACGACCGGGACTTCCATCACGATGGGTTTATTATCAAATACATCCAGAAAATCGAGATGCAAAATTGCATCCGTTACCGGGTGGAATTGAATATCCTTCACGATGGCTTTCACCGTTTCAGCCCCATTCAGGCTCAGCTCAACCAAATAAATATGAGGCGTATAAATCAGATTACGCACGCTATCTGTCGTAACGCTGAAATCCGTCACGATAACACCCTTGTTGTCTCCGATTTCAACAACCTTCTCGCCCTGTTTCAGTGTGCCCTTGTAAGGCAACTCAATCGGCGTCTGCCCATAAAGTACGGCAGGGATTAAACCTTGTTTACGAACGGCTTTTGTAGCCTTCTTTCCGACGGTTTCTCTCGGAAAACCTTCTAATTGAAATGTGTTCATTGTTTTTAAAAAAAAATTAAATGTGTTACTCAAAATTAGTTTGCTTCTAATTTCCCATCACACGATGACGGCGTCAAAAAAAGCGGCGCAAAGGTACTAATAAAAATTTAAAAAATCATACCTTTGTCCCCGAAATTATTTTATAAATAAAAAAAGGCACAAAGAAACCATGAATAAAAAATAAAAAATTCATACCTTTGCACCCGAAAAAAATTTTACAAATACAAATTAGTATGGACATTTCACATATTGAACATTTGGGTATTGCCGTCAAAAGCATTGAGGCCCAGCTACCTTACTACGAGCAAGTATTAGGTTTGAAGTGCTATAACATCGAAGTTGTAGCCGACCAGAAAGTAAAAACCGCCTTTTTCAAGGTCGGTCAAACTAAAATCGAGCTATTGGAACCAACCAGCGAAGATAGTACGATCGCCAAATTTATTGAAAAGAGAGGCGAAGGGATTCATCACATCGCTTTTGCCGTTCCTGACGTAGCCAATGCATTAGCTGACGCGGAGGCCAACGGCGTTCGATTGATTGACAAGGCTCCCCGCGGCGGAGCCGAAGGTCTGAGTATCGCCTTTTTACATCCTAAATCAACCGGCGGAGTATTAACCGAATTATGTCAATAACAATTATTATATTATAATGAGTACACAATCAGAGAAAGTTGAAGAACTGATCGAGTTGCGGACGAAAGCCCGTCTCGGCGGTGGCGAAAAAGCCATCGAAAAACAACACGCGCAAGGCAAATATACTGCCCGCGAACGTATTTCTATGCTGCTCGACGAAGGCAGTTTTGAAGAATTGGACATGTTTGTTCAACACCGCAGTCACAATTTCGGCATGGAAAAGAAACAATTCCTTGGCGATGGCGTGGTAACCGGTTACGGCACCATCGAAGGCCGGTTGACGTATGTTTTTGCACAGGATTTCACCGTGATTGGCGGGTCGCTGTCCGAAACAATGGCGCAAAAAATCTGCAAAGTCATGGACTTGGCCATGCAAATGGGAGCGCCGCTTATCGGTCTGAACGATTCCGGCGGCGCGCGTATCCAGGAAGGCGTCAACGCGCTGGCGGGTTATGCGGAAATTTTCCAGCGTAACATCCTTGCTTCGGGTGTTGTGCCTCAGATTTCAACGATTCTGGGGCCTTGCGCCGGCGGCGCTGTTTATTCGCCCGCCCTTACCGATTTCACCATCATGGTGCAGGGCGCAAGTTATATGTTCCTGACGGGGCCGAAAGTGGTGGAAACCGTGACGCACGAAGTGGTTACGCAAGAACAGTTGGGTGGCGCCGATGTGCACGCAAGACGTTCGGGAGTAGCGCATTTCGCCGTACATACCGAAGAAGAAGCTTTCGGTTTGGTACGCCGGTTGTTGAGTTTCCTGCCGCAAAACAATATGGAAGAAGCGCCATTATTACTGACAGAAGACCCGATCGACCGACTGGAAGATTCGTTGAACGAAATTATCCCGGACAGCGCAAACAAGGCGTATGACATGTACGAAGTGATTGGCGCCATCAGTGATATGGGCGAATTTTTGGAAATTCACGCTGATTATGCGAAAAACATCATTGTCGGCTTTGCCCGTTTCAATGGACGTTCGGTGGGCATTGTTGCCAATCAGCCGAAGCAACTGGCCGGTGTGCTGGACATCAACGCTTCCCGCAAAGCTGCACGTTTTGTACGTTTCTGCGACGCTTTCAATATCCCGATTGTGACGCTGGTCGATGTTCCGGGATTCCTTCCGGGAACCGGTCAGGAATACGGCGGAGTGATTACCCACGGCGCCAAATTGCTCTACGCTTACGGCGAAGCAACGGTGCCTAAAGTGACTATTACCTTGCGCAAATCGTATGGTGGCGCACATATTGTGATGAGTTGTAAACAATTGCGTGGCGATATGAACTATGCTTGGCCAAGCGCTGAAATTGCCGTGATGGGTGGTGCAGGAGCTGTGGAAGTGTTGTATGCGAAAGAAGCCAAAGAATCGGATGACCCGAAAAAAGTATTGGCGGAAAAAGAAACTGAATACACAAAAGCTTTTGCCAATCCGTACAATGCAGCGAAATACGGTTATATCGACGATATAATTGAACCGCGCAATACCCGTTTCCGCGTCATTCGCGCGTTGCAACAGTTGGCGACGAAAAAGCAGACAAATCCTGCTAAAAAGCACGATAATATTCCTTTATAATAATTAACAGGTTATGAATTTCTGGAAAAAAAAACAAGGGATAACAACGTCTGAACCGACTCTTGAACAGGCCACTGATTC
>JAISJX010000293.1 GCA_031261145.1 Tannerella sp. | reverse complement strand
GATATCACGCTACTGCTGCTTCCCGAAATCACACTTGCCGTGCACCACGACTGAGAGGAAGTAACCTTAACATCGACATTTGATGTGAAGGAAATCACCTGCTCACTCTGTTCTGCTGTGAAAACAACGCTTTTCTTTTCGATGTTGAAAGACACATCTTCTTCGCTTTTGCCGCAAGCAAACATACTTGTCAACAACCAAAATATTATGAAATATGGAATACAACTATTCATAATTAATTAATAATCAGTATATTCAAGGCTTAATTCTTCTTTCATTTCTACTTCGGCGGCGCTACCTGCCTTGTACTTGTAATGCAGATAGAACTTCTTGTATTTCTTACCCCAGTCCGTTATGATACGGAAGGCATTGGGATAATCGGGGTCATCGTTCAACTGTGTAACCGCCAGCGTACCGTCTGTCTTGTAAGGCTTGATGGTTACGCTGTTGTCGTTTGCAACTTCAAGCACAACGGCATTATCTTCAAATGCGGGTATAGAGGCTTTGAACTCAATATCGCCCGCCATCATCCGGACTTTGTTTCGGGAAAGCGGCTGCATTTGTTTGCTGATGGCAATGGCGGTCTCGTTCTTGAATCCGTTGACAGTGTATAGAGTGTAACTTGCAGATTGTTCCGCATAGAAGTTTTTTATCATCACGCGATACAATACATTGTTTTTAGCAGGATTGATTTCATAAGCCGATACCGACCCTATGGCAAGCGGGAGAAAATAAGCCGTATCGGGAGACAATCCGTTGGGGTTGAACGTGATTTTCATCTTTCCGAAACGTTCTCCTTTGGGAATGTAAATGTGATTGTCCTCAATTTTATATCTCCATGAAGGAAGACGTTTGGCATATTGAGTTCTGTCCGCATCATATTTAGCCCAGTTATAGTCTTCCAATTTTTCCTCATCCTCAATAATAGAGATACGCACATCTGTGGCAACTGTTCCGGTACCACCGCAGGATACCGATATATAACTGACAATTTCTCCGTCGGTCAAGTCCTGCGTATCTTCCAGCACATTGTAACTGTCGCTGCAAATCAACGAGATTACCTGTTTGTACAACTCTTTTTCGTAAATATAATCACTGGCGCAGGAAAAAATTCCCGCCGACAAGATTACGATTGCGATATATTTTAAATATTTCATATTTATTACATTTTAAACTTTTAACTCTTAGTTCTTAACTCTTAACTCTTAACTTCTTCAATTCACCATCCCGGATTTTGGGATAATGAAGGCATACGCCTGATTTCATCGTGCGGAATAGGTACAAACATCAATTTCCTATCGACAAGGCGTCCTCGAATTGAGCCGCTCAACAGTGTTCTTCTGTAGAAAGCGTCTTTATTACTTTCGGTGGCGTCGGTATTCATGCCGCGTACCGCTTCTCTTTCCGTTTCTTCATAAATACCCCAGCGACGTACATCGAAATACCGTCTGTTTTCGTGGGTAAATTCCACCATGCGCTCGCGTTCCAGCAATTTCTGAAACTCATCGCGGGATGGTAAAGATACCAAACCCGGCAAACCTGCCCTGTAACGCACCTGATTGAACGCTGCCAGAATTTTGGCTTCATCTCTTGCGTAGGTGCGGGATACTCCGTTTGTTTCTATCGTATGGGAAGTCGTGAGATTGTTAAGCGCTTCGGCATAGTTCAGCAGGATTTCCGCATACCTGAAAATGGGATATACCTTGTCCATCAATCTGTTGCCCGTTCCTTTTTTTGTATCCATCGGATGGATGAATTTTTTGAGGACATAACCTGTAATGGAATAGTTTATCGTGCTGCTGGTTGCGCCCTTGCCGTCATATCCTCCTGCATAATAGTTGGCAATGTGATCTCTCAATCCTGCGGGGTCGGCGGCGTCGGTGCATGAAGCGGCTTCCCAGAATGCCTGATTGAAACCGATGTCGGCATAGAAACGCATTTCACGATTGACATACATGTTGGAAACACCTGCCACCAAACGGTAACCGGAGAAAAGTTGTGCTGTTCCGAGATAGCCGATTTCGGAATAATAGCCGTCGGAAGTAGCTTCCTCAATGGTGCGTCCGTCGTCCATCCGGTAAGCATCCACCATTTTTTGCGTTACAGACCATCTGCCCCATCCGCCAAGTGTTGTCGGCATATTCCCTGTTACCCATGAACCTTTCAAGCAATCATCACCGTCATTGGAGCGGCGCGCCCAGATAAATTCCGATACGGTAGGCGCCGCACATTCGCCATTGAACAATTCGGAGCAGGAACGGAAATGGTCAATATTTGCCGCTCCTTCGGGGAAATTTTTTGTATTGAAATTGGGGTCGGAAGCTACGATAGGCAATTTATGCGTCATGCTGGTCGAATCTACCGTATAGAGCGAGTACATCGGACGTCCTTCGTTCTGCATTTCCATGATCTCTTCTGCTGCCGCAGCGGCTACCGCCCAGCGTTTTTCGTCAAACGTCTGAGAGATATAATAGGCGTTATCGGATTTTCTTTTCCAGTCGCTGAAATACCTGCGTGCCGCAGAACCGCCATTGTAAGCGGGGCTGGCATGAAACAGTCTCAAGCGTGAAGACAGCGCCAATGCAGCGCCACGGGTAGGTCTTCCAAAATCCATCGTGCTGACGGTCAGCGGCATAAAACGGGCTGCCTTGTCAAATTCGGAACAGATATATTCTACCGCTTCGTCATACGTGCTGCGTTCACGGTCATAATATTCCAACTGTTCGTTGTTTTCTACGATTTCATCGTTAAGCAAAATGGGAGGTCCGAAGTTGATGAGAATATTATAGTACGCATACGCGCGAAAAAAGCGGGTATAACCTTCAATTTTACGTGCGTCGGCATACGTCATGTCGGGTACTTCGTTCATCCGCGTAAGGATGGTATTGCAGAGACGGATAATTTTATAATAAGTGCCCCAAGCATTCAATTCGTCCAAATTGTCGGAAGTAGTAAAACCCATGGCAAAATTTGTTCCGTTATATACAATACCGCCCTCGTTGACATTGATGACTCCTTCATCGGTGGCATAAGGACCAGGCGTATTGTTGTGACGTATCGTATAGGACTCGTTTGGAAAATAGGTTGCCATCCCCCACATGTAGGCTTCTACATATCTTGTTTGTGTAAAAGTGGAATCCAACTTAAATTCGTCGTCGAAATAACCGTCCACATTCAGATAATCCTTACAGGATGGCAGAACGATTATTGATAGCATTACTGCAAACAAACGGAAAACTGTTTTCCCGTATTTATTTGTTTTATTTTTTAAGATTATTCTTTTCATTGTTATTTATTTTATATGATAACTATATTCTAATAACTGCACTCTTTTACAAATTGATATACAATTGCAACGTATAGGTCGCCGGAATAGGATATACCCGTCCGTTGTACTGTGCCTGTTCGGGGTCGAATGTTTTCACCTTGTCCCACACGAAGATGTTGTTGCCTATCAACTGCAAGTCTATGGAAGAAATCATTATTTTACGCAAATACTTGCTTGAATAATTATAACTGACGGTGATTTCCTGCAAACGGAGGTAACGGGCGTCGCCTTTCCAGAAATCGGACAACTGCGAGTTGTTCACATTGTTTCCGTACTGTAATCTTGGATAACGTGCGTTGGGATTTTCTGCCAAAGCAGGGTCTATACCGTGAGCAAGCGCGTAATCCATCGGAATCCAACGGTTTTTCGGATTATTAGCTGCAAGCAAAACATTGCCCGAAGTACCATTGAAGAAAGGCACATAACCCATACCATTGCTGTAGGTCATTGAACTGTTATTAATTTTGTGTGTAACAGATTGTCCCACACTGAAATAATCTGTTTTTCCTGTTCCCTTGAACAATACGCCCACCGTCAGTTTTTTGTAATTAAATTCACCTCCGATACCGTACATCAAGGTTGGCATGGTTCTGCGGGACAAAGGCACCTTGTCTCCCACATCAATTTTTCCGTCACCATTGACGTCCTTGTATTTTATATCACCCGGCATTACAGTGCCGAAAGTTTGAGTGGGACTGTAGCGTATGTCATCTTCATCCTTGAAGAGACCCAATGCCTGATATCCGCGGAGGGAAGCGTCGGGGAAACCGGCATGAAACAAATAAGGGTATTCCAAATAAGATTCTTCCCAATTGGTTACTTTACTGTCGGAATAAGGAAAATTTCCCCTGAGCGTGAACCCCATCTCTTTATTCAATTCCTGAGTAAAACTTGCATTACCATCGGCGCCGAAACTTTTCATAGAGCCGACGTTACCATAAGGGTTGTT
>JAISJX010000258.1 GCA_031261145.1 Tannerella sp. | reverse complement strand
CCGCTTCGAGAAGAAATGTTATTTTGCTTATTTTAAGCGGCTTGCATGAAACCGTCATTGGCAGGAACGAAGCAGTCTCGACTGAACCATGCAAAGAGATTGCTTCATTCTTCGCAATGACGCAGGACGGGAGCATTCGTCACTGCGATAGATTTTTACAGAACAGGCTCCGCTGTCTCGACTAAACCATGCAGGGAGATCAGCCTTACGGATTCAAATATCCCATAATCAATTCGGTTACTACCTGATGTCCTTTTTCGTTAGGATGATTGAATTGGCTCATATAGCCGTTTATGTCTTCTCCGGAAAGCGCCCGTTGCTTGAATCCATGGTAGCTGTCCACAAGTCCGGTCTGATACTTCCGGGACAGTTCCCTTATCTGTTCCGCATGTTTGGCTAAGGGCGCGTCCGAATCAAGAATATTTTCCTTCGTATCGGGAGTCGGGGTCAATAAAATGACTTTTATACCTTTGTCCAGCGCCGATTCAATCATCCTTTCCCAGTATTCTTTCGCCTTTTCCAGACCTATCCCCCTGTCGTTAAGCGCATAGTCAATGAATACCACATCGGGATGATGCGTCAATACTTCCTGAATGAATCGTTTGCCGCCCTGCTCTGAGTTTTCACCTCCGATAGCCGTAACAATGGTATTGATAACCGCGTAAGGATATATTTTCTTCAGTTCGGCCAGTACCGAATACGGATACGCCTGCAATGACCGGACGTCGGGCGTCCGGAAATAGCCGGCAGGCACACTGTGGCCGTGAAAAACAAGGTTAACTGTTTTATTTCCCGGCCACTGTTGGTGCATCACTTTTTTAACATCTTCCAGATAAACCGTCCGGTCTGCCTGTGCAAACAGAGCGCAGGCACAGGCAAACCCAAACAATATATTGATAACTGTCCGGTTCATTCTTCCAAAAGATTTACCTCCCGTATTTCGCCCGTATTCGCGTTTACCCGGAGCGACTTTATCCCGTACGGTTTGATGTCCGTCTTCCATTTATAATCGACGAACGGGAACGAAAGCGTCACGGCAGCGGCTGTTCCCATCGTTTCGACCAAACGGAGAATCACATCGTCTCCTTCTTCGGCTTTCTTGGCCGCGGTAACAACGACATTGGGGGCGTCCACGGAAAAGAAAGAAGCCTGTTTCGGCAGCGTACCTTTATGAATCCCCTGGTAAATAGCTACCGGCGGCGCCATAAATTCTTCGGCGATTCGGGGAATGCGGTTTTCCTTCCAACTCCCTTTGTGCGGGACAAGCAACATGCGGAATGTCTGTATGCCCTGATCCATCCAGATATATTCATCCTCCTGATTCAGTTTGGTGGGATTATGATGGGCATATACCGCCGAACGGGCGACTGAAATACGCATATCGCTTCCCGACACGCTATAACCATACTTGGCGTCATTGAGCACGGTCAGGCCGTAGTCGCCGCTGCTGTTCTTGCCGCTCACGTCAATCCAGCGCAGTCCGGGGTCTTCGTCGCCGTTGGTTGCCCGAACGATGTGGCCGTAAGGCGTTTCGTAGGTAGCTGTGGGCGTATTGACATCCACGGGGAAAGAGAATTTGAGCATTTTATGGTGTTCGTGCCAGTCGAGCGTTACGCCGGCGGCGATTTCTCCCGAACCGGCCGAAAGCGACCAGTCAATGGTCAGCCGGGAAGCGCCATAAGTCGAGATTACCCGCGTGGTAGCCCGCAAAGGGCCGTTTTCCAGAATCTTGACATCGGCATTTGCGAAAGAGCCGATTTCTTCCGAAAAGGTTTTGATGTCGTGGCTCCATGTATCGCTCGGATCATTGATAATAACCGCTCTGCAACCGTCGTCTCTGTTCGTAAACACATCTTTGTTTGTTTTTTTGTCAAAGATGCCAATCGTTCCGTTCCTGAAGAAGGTTAGCAGGAAAAATTCATTTTCGAGACGGTTGCCTTCCGCACGGGCGGCATTCGGGATGGAAGCGGCTTCGCCGCCCTTCACCCGTATCTGGCTATATCCCATCGGCGGAAGGGTCGCCCGGCAGATAAGCCTCTTGCGACCGCCGGTATGCGACTGTCCCGCCGTCCACTGGTGCGGGAGCGAATGGCCTTGGGCGTCGGTCACTTCCGTTTTGTCGGAAAGGGCGTTCCATCCCAAATCATACTCTATATTCCGTTTGACTTCCCAGGCATGCGGATTGAAGACGACAAGATACTCGGAACCGGGGTCTTCCGTCGCTATCTGCCATTCGAGTTTTTGCAGGGACATGTACGTTGTCTCGCGGGCGATATCCAACGCATACCCGTGGCCTTCGCGGGCGTCCTGTGAATGAGCGTACAGGGAAGTACCGGCCAGGCTGTCATGGAATTGCAGGAATAACACTTTGTGCCAGGCCGATGTCAGTTTTTCTTTGGGATAATTGTATTTCCAGAAAACGGAACCGATGACAGCCATTTTTTCGGCCGTTACCAATGCGGCTTCGGCCTGACGGTTATTTTTCTTAATCTCCCATTCGGCCGTATAACAACCGACTGCATGATGTTGCAGATCGTCCTTCACAACCGGGAGGTTCAGCTTTCCATCGGCGCGGATTTCGTTAAAATAACGATCGATGCTACTGTATGAAATGGTCGGCGCTCCTTTTTCGGTTTTCAGTTCTTCAATAGCCCGGATATGTTCTTTGGTAGGGCCTCCGCCGTGGTCTCCGAAACCGTAAAAGGCCATAAAAGAAGACATCGGCTGGTTGGTAGCCTGCGCCATTATCTGTTCCAACCGCTGCCTGACCGATTGGCCGGTATTATAACTGAACTGGATACGATAGGTCAGCACGCGGGAGCCGTCCGGCGCTTCCCACCAGAAAAGGTCGGAAGGCAGCGTCTTCTCATGGGCCTGGGGACGCATAAAGACATAGTTTTCCATGCCTTGCAATTTGAAGATTTGGGGTAACGTGGAGGCATGTCCGAACGAATCGGGATTAAACGCCACCGTCGCCCGGCGACCGAAAAGGCGTTGCAGGGTGAGTTGTCCATACAGCCCCTGGCGCGCCATCGCTTCGCCCGAAGGGATGTTCACATCCGGCTCAATCCACCATCCGCCGACAATGTTCCAGCGGCCTTCCGTTATCCGCCGGCGTATCTCCGCCAGCATTGCCGGGTCGTTTTCGGACACCCACTGGTAAAACTGCGCCGAACTGCCGGTGAAAACGACGTCGGACGATTCGTTCATCCGGTCAAGCGCAGAGCGGAACGTGCTGTGCACCACAGAGACACCCTCCGTCCACGGCCATAACCATACCGGATCGATATGTCCGTGTCCAATCATATAAAAACTGAATTTCCCGGCGCCTTTTGGCCACGCAGTAGCCGCCGGATTGGCCAAAAGACTGTTTACCGGCGTCAAAGCAAGTGCGGCTGCACCCATAGCTGTCCGGTTGATAAAATCCCTGCGGGAGATACCATTTTTTGAATTTTTATTTTCCATCGTACGATTTATTTAAACTTAGTTCATATTCAATTCCTTCAATCATAACATGCACCGTAAGGATGTGCATCTCCTGTATCCGGTCGGCATACGCAGGATGGGGAACGCCAATAACCAGATCGGCCAACAAAGCTAACTGATTTCCGCCCGTCCGCGTCATGCCGATGACCGGCATCTTTTTTTGGTGAGCCGCTTCAACGGCGCCAATCACATTTTTAGAGTTTCCGCTTGTACTGAATGCTAACAACACATCCCCCTCATTCCCGTTTGCCTCAATAAACCGGGAGAATATCTCATCCGGGCCATAATCATTGAGTACGCACGTGATATAGGCGGGATCGTTAATGGCAATGGCCGGGAGCGCCCTCCTGTTTTTCCTGTACCGGGCCGTAAGCTCTTCGGCAAAATGGGTCGCATCGCATAACGAGCCTCCGTTTCCGCAGGAGATGATTTTTTTTCCTTCCCGCAAGGCGGACGACATGATTTTGACAGCTTTTTCTATGGACGGAACGGTGTCCGGCAGGGACAGATAATTCTGCAAGGTTACCTGCGCTTCACAGAGGCTGCTGCGGATAAGTTCTTTCATCTTTTCCACTGTTTATACTGTTAACTCAACATATTCATAGCCACCGACAACGCCGCATAGTCGCCCACATTTTCGCCCAAAGCGGCCGGTTTTATCTCACACACTTCGGCGGCATACCGCAACGATTCTTTTTGAATAACCTCTGTTATGGCGGGTTTTATCAAAGCCTCGTTCCGCATATAAATACCGCCCAACACAATCAGTTCGGGATTCAGGATGTCAATCAGAAGGGATAGCCCTTTCCCCAGAAAGACAGACGAAGTACGGAATATCTCAAGCGCCAGTTCATCGCCTTTCAAAGCCGCCTCTGCAACCATTTTAGCCGTAACCGGATGACCGGCTTCGTACCATGAAACGGTTTGTCCCATTTGCAGCCGCTCATAAACCAAATTCCAAGCCAATTGCGCAATGCCTCCGCCACTGCAGAAGCCTTCAAACGAACCGGATTTCCCGTAACCGACCGGGCCGAAATCCGAAAGGCGGATATGCCCCACCTCGCCGGCATTGTCGTTCGCACCGGAATAGAGCTGTCCGTTCAGGATGAAACCGGCGCCCAACCCCGTGCCGTAGGTCATGAAAATCATATTCCGGGCGCCTTTTCCCGCGCCATATTTCCACTCGGCTAATGCGCAGGCGTTGGCGTCATTCTGTATGGCAGTGGGGATATTGAATTGTTCGGAAACAATCCGGACGATCGGGATATTGTTCCAGTCCTTCAGGTTCGGCGGAGACATCACCAATCCTTTTTTGCTGTCTAACGGGCCTCCGCAACTGATGCCGATAGCCTTGGTATTTTCGCTGTTTAACGAATATTGCTCCATCAGGATGGACGTTGTGTTCAGCAGATACTGAATCGTCGTGTTTACGTCTGTCGTCGGAAAATTTTCCTTATCAATAATCTGCAACGATTCACCGTCCGTAACGCCATAAATAACAGCGCACTTAGTCCCCCCAATGTCCAAACCAATCAAATTTGTATTCATATAATTAGATTAAAATATTTAACCGGATAAAAAATTATCCGCAAATTTATTCATTATTTCCTGTTTCCGCAAATATTATCGCCAAAGAATTGGTTTTATTTTTTTGCCAATTCAACTATTCATCGTATTTTTGCGACATACAATCATAAAAAAAGGATATGAACAAAGCGGAAATTGCATTCAACACATTTATTTGCAGTAATCATGGCCACTGCAATTGCGCCCAATCGGTACTGTGCGCCTTTGCGGAAGATTTTGGCATGAATAAGGGAACTGCGTTGAAAATCGCCGGCGGATTCGGGGCCGGAATGGGCAGAACACAGTCTGTATGCGGGGCTGTAAGCGGGGCTATTATGGCCATTGGTTTAAAATATGGCGACGATACGGAAATAACCTACAAGAAGGTAAGGGATTTTATCCGTAAATTTAAAGAAGTAACGGGCGCTACCGTCTGCATGGATTTGTTAAACGGATGTAATCTGCTGACAGACGAAGGGCAAAGGTCTTTTAACGAGAACAATATGCGGATAAACAATTGCAGCGAGTATGTCAAACTGGCATGTAACATTCTGGAGGAATTATTATAATATTTCCTTGCAGGAATGCCTCTTGTATGCCTCATGTATGCTAAAGACGGTTTCGATGAGTTTTTTATCCATACGCCTGAAAGCATCACTTGCGCTAACGTCAGGATCTTCGCTCATCGTATCAAAATTAAAACGGATAAGGGTTGATGAATATTCGCTAATTTCTTCGATACATTTGATTGCACGTAAAGTGCGTTTTTCGCCTTCAAAATGGAAGGGCGTCGTTACAACAGATAGAACGGTGATGCCTTTTTCGTGCAGGAACTTTCCAATTTTGGGGGTTACAAAAGAACCGGTTATTCCTCCGAGGGTCGCAAGTACTATGGCTACATTCACATTCCTTACATACGGTTCCAGAAGCGTTTTTACTTCATAGTCGCCGTTCACCCTCAGGATTAAAATTCTATTTCCAACAAAAGTAGCTTTTATACATTTATCATGATAAACAGCTATTTTATTCATCACGCTCTCCGCTTTCCGCTCTTCTTCCATTCTAATGATGGAATTTGCACAGTTAATGGCTCCACAGCCAACTGCGATAAGAAGGATTGAATCCGATTGATTTTCCATGCTAAATACTTTGTTTTTATCAATATCCCCACTAACTCCGCGTTGCAAACAAGGAGAAGAGGATTATGAATCCAATAATTCCTCCACTTCTGTTTTTAATAAGGGGTAAATGATTGAAATTAGTTATTCCGGCGTAATCTCATCCTCTGCCAATACAAATCCTTTGGGCGCTTTATTGGAATTTTTCTTGTTAAACGGACAAATATAGAGCTTTGTAATTTCTTTGTCGTGCACAAAAATCCTGTATTCATCAATTATCGAAGGGATATTCGGCGCATGCATGGTACTTGTTCGCTTATAAGTGACTTTTATTCCATCCATTGTGCGAAGCCGTTCCAAATAAATGCTATTTCCAACAATGGTATAGACAGGAACAGGATTTGTAATTTCAAGTCCAAATTCACCAAACCCTTCAGGCATCTCATCTTCTTCGGTTCCCATACCAGCTTCCAAATCATCTTCCGATTTATCGTCTTCCGGCAATTCCCTAAGCAAAATCATAAGCTCGTCATAGAACTTCCGCCGTCTCTCCGGTGACATATTCTTAAATGGGTCATACGGGGCTTTTGCCTCATCTTCTTTAGCCTCATCTTCTTTTGTCACAAAATTGTCTTTTTCAAATCCAAGTCCAAAATCATCTTCATGAATCCAAGCCGTTTTCTTACTTTGGATAGCCTTAAAAACGAAAAACAGTATTACCGCTACTATCACAATTCCCACAATAATCCCCAGAATAATCAAATTTATTTCCATAGTTCTTTTTTTGCTGCAAACTTACGAATAAATTTTAAAATAAGAGGCGTTCTTTTGTTTTTTATCAATTTGTTGGAGAAAACAGGGAAATCCTTTGATATAGTCCCGGAATCAGTCAGGCGTTCTTTATTTAGTCTAAATATAATTGCTGATTTACAAAAATAGTCTTTTCTGTCAGTTATATAGGCCATATCTTTGTAGCACAAAAAATAAATAGTTTATCAAGTAATGATAATGGATAACACATATATAATAAGGAAAGGAGGAGCCAAAATGAAAAAAGGAATCCTCCATACGCTTGATCTGACAAGGGGTTTTAGCTCCTTGCCGGTAGTAAACGCCTTGTTGATGTGTTTTTCCCCGTTCATGAACAGTTGCTTTGATAACTCCGATTTGTGTCCCGAAGACTTTCCGGATGCACCTTCTGTAAAGAATGTACCCGTACAGGTGGTCATTCACTGGGACGGCATAGACGTCAGGAAGAAACCCGAAGAAGGCATGGCCGTACAACTGTTTCACTTGGAGAATA
>JAISJX010000234.1 GCA_031261145.1 Tannerella sp. | reverse complement strand
CCTATGCCCGCCGGTACCCCATGACTGCGTATCTTTTCCATCCATTCGCCCACAATCTCAAAACTACCGCCTTCACGCAAAATGCGTTCCGTTATCTCGCCTTGTATGTAGCAGGTAGCAGCACCCGAGTCGATAGAAACCTGAATGCCCCTATCCACATCTCCCACGCCTGCGCAGTCTGAAATAAATTGAATTTTCCCCCGTGTCTCTTTCCAGTAAGCATTGATAAGGGGCGTAAGTGACGTATTTAAAATAATGGCGTTCAGCCCGCATTGTTCGCCCAATTGAAGCGTTTCGAATACTTTCTCCTGCGTATGATACTTCTTGACTAATGAGGGGACATAGATCAAGTCCCTTGAATGAGCCCAGCCGCCAATCAGATTGCATCCCATAAACATACGGCTCAATTCGATATTTCCTATCCTGGCATACGGCAAAGTCCCCTTTAGGTCGGCCAGCCCTGTAAAGGAAAAGGTACGGGTGGTTGCACCGGAAATGCCGTCAATGCCCACAGGCTCGTTGAAGGCTTTCGCTTTAACAGCCGCCCAAGTGAAGGCACCGGCAAAGGGGATGGAAGCAAGACTGAATAAAAAATTGCGACGCTCCAAAACCTCCTTTTGCCCACGTTCGAAGGCTTGGCACGGATACTCCGGTTGCGGTTCTTCCGTGAGGGGATTCTGCCGGAAAAGCTTGCAAGCGTATTTTTTTAACCGCTTAACGCCAATAAGAGCCGGGGATGGCAAAAGGGCTATCAGCAGCAATGCGATCATCTCCACCAAATTTTTATCAATAATCAAATAGCTGCCTTCTTTCATGGAGTCGGCTAATGTAAAAGGCGGGTTGGCAGTGTAATACAATAACAGTAAGCAAACGCCTCCCAAAGCCGCTATCGAAACAAATACGCCAAATATCAGCGCTAAGCCGATAAATATCAATCCCCAGATATTACAGAAATTTGCAATGCCCAGCAGTACAGGACTGTTTGCAATAGCATGATACATACCGGAGAAAATCCAGTCGGAGTACAATAAATAGCCTGAAGCGGTCCACGATGGGTCTACCAGTTTAATAATCCCTTCATACAAGAATTGCCAGCCGATAACCATCCTCAGCAAGAGAATGAGTAACATTTGAGGATTACTAAAAATAATTCTTGAATCTACTTTTCTTATTTTCATATCGTATTATTATTAATTTAATAGTGTATTTTGCCTATTAAAGGGAGGAGATGCAAGTAGCGCCTCTCCCCCCTGTTACTTGCTATGTTTAGTAACCCGGATTTTGTTTTCCAGTCAACTCGGGATTTAAGAGAAGTTCAGATTAATATGTCGCAGAAAGTATCACCGGTGGCGGTTGTGTCCACGCTGGATATTTTTACCACTAATATCATTCCAGCATACCGAACGTTATCTGTGTTTTCTTATCCTCTTGTGTTCTTTTTTGAGTACCGCTCTCCCCCTGTGTTACACTCAACCAAATGTGTCCGCCATATTCACAGAAAAACGGAT
Organism: Tannerella sp.; assembly: GCA_031261145.1. The sequence goes on along the minus strand of JAISJX010000234.1, from coordinate 1,986 downwards.
ATTGAAACGACTTCTCCGTTTCAAAGCGATACTTGCGTACCCAATGTTCGCCGTCAGTTGAAATATCAATGTTGAAGACACTTCGCTCTACTCCATTGAATCGCGTGGATTCCTGCCAGCCGATATAATAAACGCCGTTGAACTTATCAAATGTCGGCTTGGAAGCATCGCCGTTGGAAATGAACTCCCGCGATGCTGCTTCCGTCCAATGTGTACCGTCTTTACTCGTTGTGAACAGATAATTCTTCGGCATCATTTCGTTGCGGCAGATTGCCAGCCAGGTACCGTCCGGCAGTTTATTGACAGCCGGTTCCGATAACTTCGTTGTCTCCTGCGGTTCGTTAAAATATCCGATGATTTCAACCGTATCAAAGGTCTCATTCCAAATGCCGAGTCCCTGCAAACCTGTGATGAAGTTGCTGAAAGCAACGTATGTCTTGCCGTCAAACTGTTTGGCTGGGTCGTCGTGCAAAGTAAAACCGAACTCATCTTCTTTTTTCTTGAAACCGCTCTTTGCTGCCGATTGATAAACATACTGTGGCTGCATATCGAAAATACCGTCTTCGGTTTTCAGTTTTACGCGGTTCAACCGATTGGAGAAGGTTTGCGTTTTCAAATCGAAATCAACAAAATAATACTGCGACTGCCGCTTACGGGGATTTTCGCTTACAAAATAACACCGCAGTATTTGCGGATTTATCCGAATTACCCGCTGGCCAAGACACGCACCGGCAGGCAGGGTTTCGTTCTCAAACACTTGATTCTGTTTGGCGACAGGAACGGTTTTTTCAACTTTCATCGTCTTGATATTAACGATAGAAAGCGAAATGTACTGAAAATCCCAAAAGGCTGTTTCACCGGGTCGAACATCGTTCTGTTCGTCAACGATATAAGCGTAACCGTCAACTATGGCAAAGTGCGAATTGTGCGCCCCCTTCACTTGGTCTGCCGTTACTTTGATTAAACGGGCGAGAACCTTATCGCCTTCTGCCTTGGGATTCCAGTTTACAGGCAACATTGTTGCCTTATCCTTCGCAGAGGAACAGGACGCTGCGGTAAGTAACGATAGTAAGATGGCTGACAGTACAGCAGCCGAGAAAATTAAATTCTTTATATTCATTTGATATAAACATATATTTCTACCACTTGGGTATATGGCACCCGATAGCTATCCGGAAGAAATATCATTAAATAACGCCCGACTGCATCTGTGCCCGGTACGACATCCACATACCCGAATTTATTGCCGATATCATTGCTGAGATCCGGAGCATACAGTATTGTACCTATCTCCTTCCATCCCACGCGATTGTTGTATGCCGGAGTGTCGCTCACGTAGAAATTGACTGTTTTATCGTCAGCATATGAGCCATTTGTCCATCGATACATCTCAATTCGGCCTAAATCTCTTGTCTTGCCTAAATCCACAATGATCCAGTGGGGCAGAGGAGAGGTTCCGTTTGTAAAGTTCGAATGCCACCAAGTGTTCAGATTATCATCTACTACCGCGTGCATTCCCAATCCGCCGCCCTCTGAGTCTGTTTCGTCGGAAACATCGATAGCCTTGAGTTCCGAGCTTTTCACTCTAATCCAACTGGGAAAAGCAGTTTTGTATTCTACCCAGTCGGTATAGAACGTGTCAATGGCGGTGGGTTCCGGAAGATATACCGATCGATACCTGAACTTTGATCCGGTTTGTGGGGTGGGCAATTCGGATCTTAAATTGTTTTGTTTTGCAATCAATGTTACCGAATCCCCACTCCTTGCAAGATAGCGAATTTCATTTCGGAAAAAATTATTCGGAGCAACATTCCAGTTGACTAATCCTTCCGTTTCCGTCAGCGCAACATTCACTACAGTTTGGGGTTTCAGCGAATTTTGGTATAATTCCCCGTACGAAGAAGAAAAACCGGTGATGGGAAGCGAATGATTGCCATAAGCATCCGTAGTTCTCATTGTAAAGGTATAAGGTTTTTCGTCCGGCAG
>JAISJX010000212.1 GCA_031261145.1 Tannerella sp. | reverse complement strand
CGACGGCTTTGGTTTTTAAACTTTCCAAGTCTCAAAGACTTGGAAAGTTTGCATTACCCTACGCTATTGTTATAAGGCCGTTGACATTCTTTTTTCATGTCCATCATTCCAATCATTCTAAAATCACAGTTCAGACAAAATAGACGCGGCGTGTCGCGTCTCCACAAAAAACCCGCAACGGCAAAACAGCGTCAGACGTATTTGGTGAATAGCGCCAATTGTTTTCTGTGTGAAAATCTATCCGGAAATGTCTGTTTACGGGCATGTTCGCACTATTTTGCATAAATTAAGACATGATTCTTTTGAAGATAAATGATAAAATGTTGTTTCAGACCGGAAAAATGTATATATTTGTCGCTTGAATGTATGGCAAGACCAAAAACAGAATGGACAGATATTTGATTATAAAGACAAGAGATGAATTTTTGCGGATAAGAATCAGCGACATCCTTTATTTGGAAGCGGATAGAAACTATACCAAGTTGCTATTAAGCGAAGGTATCCAGTTTACATTTGCCATCAATATTGGGAAGATTGAAGAGATGCTTGAAAATCAGGTGTATGATTATAAATCCATGCTGATGCGGGTGGGAAAAAGTTTTATTATAAACAAGAACTACATCCTGCAAATCAATTTGCCGAAACAAAAATTGCTGCTGTTGACGCCCGGCGGGAAACCGCGGGAACTGATCGTATCCAAAGAGCCGCTGAAAAGTTTGAAAGATTTGCTTGAGCAAGAAGGACTGAAACATGGCATGAATGAGAAAAAATCATGATAATCAGAATAGGAAAGGCAGAAGATAATGATTTTGTAGTGGATGACGCATACGTGAGCCGTTACCATGCAAAATTGATTCGTGACGAGAATGGCACGCTGTTCCTCGAAGATGCAAATTCGACGAACGGAACGTTTGTCAACGGAGACCGGATTATCAGGAAAAAAATCAGTGCGTCGGATGTCATCAAACTGGGGGAACAGTATACATTAAATATCCGGGAAGTCTTGAAATACGATAACGACTACAGCGAAGAATTTGCCGCGTTAAAGGAAGTCTACGATTCCTATATCAAAGAAAAAATACGGATACAATCTTCCAACCAGTTTAAGACGAGGCTGTTCCAGTCCTTGCCGTTCGCCTTCATCGCCGTAGCCGGCGTAGTCATCGGTTTTGCCGGGAAAGGCAACCACGGCGTATTGATAGTCAGCCTGTTATTGGGCATTTGTACGCCGACGGCCGGCGTTTACCTGGGCGCCAAGCAGTCGGCGAAAATTCCGGAACTGCTGCAAAACATCGCGAACCACTTCAAGATAGATTATGTATGTCCCAAGTGCGGCGCTTTTCTGGGCGAAATTCCCTGGGAATCGCTGGCCAATAAAAAACAGTGTCCGGTCTCGTCCTGTAAAGCGAAATGGGTCAGAAAATAAGTCTCTGATACGAAAAAACGCCGTTTTTGTACAATAATCCCGCGGTTTTGTACGTTATAGCAATAAGACTGTAAATCATAAAATTATTTATTTATATATTTGTATCGAGTTATAGTAGAATGTAATGGTAACAATAACAGATTTTGCGTATGAAAGATGAAAGTGTGTTCGTCTCAATTGACGATGATTTAAGTGATGTAGTGGTTATTGACATGGATGAAAGCTATGCGGATTTCGTAACGTTGGACGAAAGTTATACGGATACGGATTTCATCACGCTTTCGGACAATGTTGAAATTGCCTCCGACGCGGATATCATTGATATCTTCACCGGAATGGATGATGCTGACATCTCGTTTATTGTATGATTCCGGTAAAATGTCCGCATTGTAAGATAGGTTTAAAAGTAGACGAGCAAAAAATTCCGGAAGGAATCGCCTCTTTTAAATGTCCGAAATGCAAGCAGGATATTCCGATTTCAGTACTCGAGGGAAAGCAAAAAAGCAGTAATTCAACCCCCGGTTCGGATACGGCTTTGCTTCAGCCTGTTAAAAAAGGCGGAGGGTCGCTGACCGTTGTCGGGAGTGTGGATACTCCGGCACAGACGTTTCTGTTGCAGGAGGGATTGTTTATTGTCGGAAGGAAATCTTCTGTGTCCAAAGCGAATATTTGCATTGAAACAGAGGATAAATTAATGAGTCGGAGTCACTTGCGGATTGAAGTGAAAAAAAATCCGCAAGGTGGTCTGATTCATATCCTTTCGGACAATCACAGCAAGAACCGTACTTCGTATAACGGCAGGTATCTGGAAGAAGGAGAGGTGATTGTGCTAAAAAACAATGATGAAATACTGATTGGACATACTTTACTTCGTTATAACGAATAAAACACGGTTGAAGCCATGAATATAACACTTGAACAGCCTTATGCTATCAGCGAGAAAGGAGGGAGAATCAATAATGAAGATTCCATTTTTCCTTTGTCCGAATTAGTGGACTCCGGCCAGAAATTATTTATCGTATGCGACGGGGTGGGCGGCGCCGAAAAAGGCGAAATAGCCAGTTCCTTAGCTTGCGAATCTTTTCAGACTTTTTTCTCCACTTTCATTGACGGAGACCCTACCGGAGAACTTATCAACAAAGCCGTCCAGTACACCGAAGTGCGTTTTGACGATTATGTGGCGCGGCACCCTGAAGCCAAAGGGATGGCTACCACGCTGACGATGATATATATCGGAGAAAAGGGGATTACCATCGCGCACATTGGCGACAGCCGTATCTATCAGTTCCGCAACGGGGAAGCGATTTATCAGACGGAAGACCATTCGTTAG
>JAISJX010000185.1 GCA_031261145.1 Tannerella sp. | reverse complement strand
ATTAATAAATGTAAGTGGGTGCAGGGACGCGCTGCGTGCAACGTCCCTGCGGTTTCCCCGTTTCCCGGCTTCAGAAGAGCGATATATTAAATGTAACGTTGTTCAGCGTGAGCTTGACGTTCACGTGTTCGCCGTCTGGCACATCCGTTTCACCCTTCACGGTGACAAGTACGCCGTCCTTGGCCTTCCGGATTTGCTCCAGCAGCTCGAAGGTGAACAGCACCAATCCGCTATCGGAATAAGTATCGCCGAAGGTGTATGACGCGACGTTGTACGACAGCGTTCCGGCGACAATCGAGAAATTCTTCACCACCGTGCCGTGACCTTCCACCGGAGTGACGACCAGCGACGACTCCCCGACGCTGATTACTTTAAAATGAGAGGGGTCATACTTTTTGATGTCGTCCGACATGCCTTCCAGTTCGCTGAACTTCAGCGTCCGCGAGGCGCTGAAAGAGCTGAGCTGCGGCTCTTCGCTCCCGGCCCTCAGCCCGGCCCTCAGTACGGAACCGACCGTGACGTCGTCAATGTTTACCTTGATGGATTTCACCACCACGTCTTTCGATGCAGCGTCTTTGATCTTGTCGCACGACGCCCACAGGATGCTCCCCGAACAAAGCAGGAAGACTGTTACTAATTGATTTAATTTACTGCGCATATTATTACTATTTAATGATTAATAATTTAATAATTCAATGATTCAATGATTGGGTTTCCCGGAGGTCTTTCATTCCCGGATTGTGCATCCGGACAATGCGCCGGAGCGAGGGGGTTGATATTTGTTCGAGGAACAGTTTGTGCCCGATGGCTACGATGAAATCGTCGAACATGCGCAGATAGACCAGCTTACCCTTGCAAGCGTTCATCTGCTGCATCCGTTCGTGGAGGTTCATGGTGTATCCTACCTGATATTCCATCTTTGAGCCGTCGTGCAGGATATAGGTCCAGCAGGGGGCCGAGGTTGTGTTTGAAAAACTTCCGTTCATTTGCCTGATTGTTTAAAACATGCCGCAAATGTATTCCGGCGTCCCAAAGAAGACCTTTCAAATCAGAAAAAAAATCTTTCAAATCAGAAAAACTTTTGCCGGCGGCTGAATATCAGTGTGTAGAAACGCCCGGTTTGGGAGTGCTTATGACAGTTACAGCGTGGGCCGGGCGGAGAGTGTTTTCTTTTTTGAGGCGGCTATCCTGCGGTACTCCGAGGGCGTGACGCCGTATTTCTTCGTAAATGAGCGGAAGAAGGATACGTAGGAGCCGTGTCCGGAGTCGAGGGCTACGGCGTCGATGGCCATGCCGGGATGTTCGTTCAGGAGTTCGAGGGTATATTGCAGGCGCAGACCGGAAAGGTAGGCCGAGAAGGTCTCGCCCGTTGCTTCGCGGATGGCGTCGGCGAGGTAGGTCTCGTTGGTATGGAGGCGGTCGGCCAGTTTTTTCCGCTTCAGGTCGGGGTCGGTGAAGGGTTTTTCCTTCTGCATGAGTTCGCTCAGGTTCCGGAAGAGTTGCATGGTGCGGCTGAGTTCTTCTTCGGGGGCGTCGAGCAGTTGCTGTTCCGCGACCTTTTCCTTTTGCGTCAGATCCTGTATCTGCCGGTAGAGGGAGCGGTTTTTCTTTGCAATCCGGCGGTTGCGGTGTATCCATATTCCCAGCGTGACGGCCAGCAGGAAGCATCCGGCGAGCGCCAGACAGAGGTAGTTGCGGAATTTCTGCGTCCATCCCTCCGATTGGGCCAGTTGCTCGTTTTTCCGTTGCATGTTCAGGGCGTTCTGATGCTGTTCGATTCTCAGCAGGTGCATGGCATTGAACCTGTCGTTGTGCGCCTGTCGCGCCAGCAGGAGCGAATCCTTGTAGATCGCAGCCTGAGCGTGCTGTTCGGTGCCGGTGTAATAGCGCGCTTTGGCTTCGTACCATCCGGCCAGGTGGTTGCCGTCTATGTTTTCGCGCTTCAGGCAGGTGTCGAACAGGGTCTTTGCCCCGGCAGCGTTTCCCTGCTTTATTTGGGCGATGGCCAGGGCGATTTGTGTGCCGAGGGTGAAACCCTGCTCGTTGCGAATCGTTGACATGAACTCAATGACCGCGCGATAGGTTTCGATGGTATTTTCGTACTCGCCGCGTTTGATGCGGATGTCCGCCAGGTTCTTTTTCGCAATAAAACTCCATGTTTTCATGGCCTTTGCCGATTCGGCGCCGGCATGCCGTGTTTCTTCGTCGATAACCGTTCGGAAGCAGGCTTCGGCGCTGTCGGGCAGGTTCATGCTGTCATAACAAAGCCCCAGCGTATTCAAGGCATTGGCGCGGACGCGGCTGTGTCTTGGGGAGGCAGGCAGACGGATGGCATTTGTCAGATGAACGACGGCCGTTTCGTATTCCCTGAACTGGTAAAAGATGCGCCCCATTGCATAATAGACATCCACTTTGCCGGGGTATGCCTCGTCGGCGAGGCTTTCGAGCAAAGGCTCGATTTCCTTGTAAACAGCGAAGCCCGCCTCATAGTTCTCCGACTCGAAATACCGGTCTGCCAGTGAGTGAAGGCAGGTAATCTGCATCTCGACATGCCGGATTTTCTTCGCCCGGTCTGCCAGCTCAAGATAAAGTTCGATGGTTTTCTTCCCGTTGGGATGAGCGTATTTATACCTGTAAATGTGGATGAAATAAAAATCGACAATCTGCTCCAGCCTTTTGTCCCGGTGCCGGACGGCATAGTCTTTCAGGCTGTTCCATGCGGCGGTTTCCTGTTCTTCGGAATAGTGTGCTGCTTCGATTCTGTTTAAGAAATTGCTCAGGCTGTCCCTTGCTTCCGCGTAGGGTTTGTCCAGCAGTGACCGGCGCCATTCTTCCGATAGCAGGTTGCCGTCTTCGCTGTTCTGTGCAGACAAAGACATCGCAAGCAGGGTTGCGAAGAGGCAAAGGATGATAAGAAATTTATTCATCAGACGCATATTTTTCAGTCAGTTAATTTGCTGCAAAGATAAACTAAATTATCGGGAAAATAGAAATAGAGCCTGCCTATAAATTATAAATGTAGGCATAAAATCATTTTAGATGTTAAAAAAGAACTGTCTTTGCCCTGTTTCGATGCAACCGAAAAGGCGAAGACCGATGGATTGAACCGGATTCTGAATAAATAACACTGTTTTTTGAAAAATAATCCGCCGGAAGTTGAAAAAGATGAGGTTTCTGACTATCTTTGTTTCCTGTTTTCCACCGGTAAATCGGCCCGGTTTGATAAAAAAGGAAAGGCCGGGAGATACGAAAAAGGTATTTTCCTGTGTATTATACGAAAATAGTTTGTACTTTTGCGGATCAAAAGAGGAAAACGTAAACTGAAATTAAAAAGAGCGAATGAAGAAAGTGGTATGGATAGTGGTATTATCAGGTTGTATGGGCTTGCTGGCTGTTTCGGCGCAGGCTCAGAACGTGGAGCGTTCGCCCGGAATGTTCACACAACCGGTCGATACTGCGCTGAAAGTGACGGTCGTCGATAATCGTATCACTGTCGCCAACGCCCCCGTCAAAAGTAAAATAGAAATCTATAATATCCTCGGAAGCAAGGTGAAGGAATTTGAAATTAAACAATCGACCGATGACTACATCGCCGCTCTCCCGAAAGGATATTACATTGTCCGCATTAAAGAAACTGTTCGTAAAATAATAATCCGATAAACTATGAAACAAATTTTACCCCTCATTCTTTTAGCCTTAACGGCTTGCACTTCCGGGAATAAGAACCAGGCGACGGATGTTTTCGCGCCGGAGTATATCCAATCCACGATGGTCAAAACGGCCGGATGGCAGTTGGCGCACCCTAATCATGTCCAGAACGACTGGACAAACGGCGCTTTCTATGCCGGTATTTTCGCCGCATGGGAAACGACCCAATCGCAGCCGCTCTACGACGCGATGATGGCGATGGGAAACGATTCCACGCATTGGCGTCCGTACCGCCGCTGGTATCACGCCGACGATATCGCTATCTGCCAGACCTATATCGACCTTTACCGTATTGAGCGGAAACCGGAAATGCTCCGGGCGACCATTGATACGCTGGATAAATTCATCCCGACGCCCTATCCGGTCAGGGGGATTGAAGTGATCAAATGGTGGTGGTGCGACGCGCTGTTTATGGGGCCGCCAACCTTGGTGAAAATGGGAGTAACAACCGGGAACAAGGCTTATCTGGCTTATAGTGATACCTGTTACAAAGAATGTTACGATCTTTTATACAACAGGGAAGAACATCTTTTCGCAAGAGATCTCAATTACGTGATCAAGAACGATTCCGCCGACCGTTATGAGGCGAATGGACAACGTATTTTCTGGTCGCGCGGTAACGGTTGGGTTATGGGCGGATTGGTTCGCGTCCTGAAAGAACTTCCGGCGGATTATCCCGAACGGCCTTTCTACGAACAACTGTACAGGGAAATGGCTGCCCGTATCCTCTCGTTGCAACAGGAAGACGGTTTGTGGCGAGCCAGTTTGCTCGATCCCGAATCATATCCGGGCGGCGAAGTCAGCGGTTCAGGCTTTTTCTGCTACGCACTGACCTGGGGGATTAATGCAGGATTGTTAGACGCTACGACGTATCGCCCGGCGGTGGAAAAAGCGTGGATTGCCCTGAATAAGTGCGTGAACGAAGAAGGACGTGTCGGATGGGTGCAACCTATCGGCGCCGACCCGCGTAAAAACTTCAGCGAAGATAGCTGGGAAGTCTATGGAACAGGCGCTTATTTATTGGCCGGAAGTGAAATAATACGCTTGCCGAAGCAATAATGTTACAGCTATTTTGCATTCTATCCGCAGGTTGTTTTCTCATCGAAGGATGTTAAATATGTAAAATTATGGTACTATGTGTTGCATGGTATCATAATAACGGCTATATTTGCTGCAAAAAAGAGAAAATAGAATTTTTTAGCGTAAATTGGTGTAACAAAAACAGAAGAATCCCGTCTAAAAAGTATAGAACGGATTCTTTACAAAAATAATAAGAATAAACGATGATTATCCAACTGAAAGGGATCAATAAGACCTACGACAACGGAGCGCCTTTGCATGTATTGAAGGGGATCGATTTGGATATTGAAAGAGGCGAGATGGTTGCCATTATGGGAGCGTCGGGTTCCGGTAAAAGTACCTTATTGAACATATTAGGTATTCTGGATACGTATGATACAGGTTCCTACTACCTGCATGACCAGTTGATAATGGATCTGAGCGAGAAACGGGCTGCCGAACTCCGGAACCGGATGATCGGATTCATCTTCCAGTCATTCAACCTGATTGCTTTTAAGAATGCAGTGGAAAATGTTGCGCTACCTTTATATTATCAGGGCATATCCCGGAAAAAACGGAATATCATGGCGATGGAATATTTAGATAAAGTCGGCCTGAAAGAATGGGCGGAACACATGCCGAACGAGATGTCGGGCGGTCAGAAACAACGTGTTGCCATCGCCCGTGCGCTGATAGCCCAGCCGCAGGTCATTCTGGCCGACGAGCCGACCGGCGCATTGGACAGCGTGACCACCGTCGAAGTGATGGAGTTGCTCCGCGGTGTAAACCGGGAGGAAGACATGACCATGATTATCGTCACGCACGAACCCTCGGTAGCTGATGTCACCGACCGGATTATCAAGCTCAAAGACGGTCTTATAGAAAGTATCGAAAAAAATCCGGGTCATGTTTGATTTTGATAACCTCCACGAGATATGGGGTACGATGAAAAAGAACAAACTTCGTACGTTTCTTACCGGCTTCTCGGTCGCGTGGGGAATCTTTATGCTGATAGTCCTGCTGGCTGCCGGCAACGGACTGCAAAACGGCATCGACTATAATTTCCGTTTCATGGCCGAAAATACGGTATTTTGCTGGACACGTTATACTACAATGCCTTACAAAGGATTCCAGCCCAACCGGCGCATCGAATTTACCGAAGAAGACGTCCGCGCCATCAAACGGGTACATCCTGAAGTCGATCTGATTACGCCAATCAACTCCCGCAGCGATACGCTTGCTTATAATCACGAGTTTATGACGGCCAGCATAGACGCCGTATATCCCGACTGTTCGTCTATTATTTACCTGCCTATCCATGCCGGTAACGGACGTTTTATCAACGAAATGGATATGATACAGAGGCGAAAAGTCATCGTGATCACACCCCGTATGGTGGAAGTATTGTTCCATGACGGCGCCCAGCCGTTGGGAAGTTATATCAAAATCGGCAACCTGATGTTTCAGGTCATCGGAATCTATCATAGCGAACGGCAAAACTCAAATGAATCGGCCTATATCCCATTTACGACCGGTCAGGCTTTATTTGACGGCGGATACCATGTCCATGAAATCCAGTTTACGCTGAATGGGATCAATTCGGAGGAAGAATCGGAAGCGTTTACAGACCGCTTCAGGGGACGCATGGCTCGCAGGCACCAGTTTGATCCGGCGGACAAGAACCCGGTCGGATTGTATGATTCGGGACAGGAATTTCGGATGTGGAGGGGTATGAATAATAGCATAGCGTTGTTTATCTGGTTAGTAGGAATAGGAACGCTGATAGTGGGAATTGTAGGCGTAAGTAATATCATGTTGATTACCGTACGCGAACGCACCAAAGAGTTTGGTATCCGGAAAGCCATCGGCGCCAAACCTTCGTCTATCTTGCAGTTGATTATTATCGAATCGGTGCTTGTCACGGGCGTTTTCGGATACATCGGCATGGTAATGGGGATTGGGCTTGCCGAAGTGGTCAATTTTGTCATGGAGATGGCGAGCGCCGGAGCGTCGTCGAGCGGAGGAGAGCAGGGTTCGAATACGACGATATTCCGCAATCCCACGGTGAATCTGAGTATAGCGCTTTCGGCAACCGGGGTATTAGTCTTCGCAGGCGTTCTGGCCGGATACTTTCCGGCGCGTAAAGCGGTGAAAATATCGGCGATAGAAGCAATAAGAACAGAATAAATATACAAAAGCATGATATTCGATACAGACAGATGGGTAGAAATATGGGTTACCATCACCCGCAATAAAACGCGCAGCATATTGACCTGCTTCGGTGTCTTTTGGGGTATCCTGATGTTGATCCTCCTGTTGGGTTCGGGTGCAGGTATGAAAAACGGCATAATGGGAAACCTGAAGGGTTTCGCCACCAATTCCATATTTGTCTTTGCCGACCGTACCAGCCAGCCGTACAAAGGTTTTAACAAAGGACGCAGTTGGAATATGCGCAACCGCGACGTCGAAAGCATCATCCAAAACGTCAAAGGAGTGGATGATATATCGCCAATCATATTCGGAGGCCGCGGAGACAAAAATGTAGTATATGGACAAATTACCGGCTCGTATTTTTTAAAGGGCGTAATGCCCGGATATTTCAATATCGAATCCCAAGACCTTCTCTACGGGCGTTTGTTGAACGACATTGATATACGCGAAAAGCGAAAAGTATGTTTGATCGGTCAGAAAATCGACGAAGTGCTTTTCCGTAACGAAAATCCCTGCGGAAAATATATCCGCGTAAACGGCATTTACTATCAGGTAGTTGGCGTTACAAGCCCCAAATCGTCCAATATAAATATCGGCGGACGATCGATAGAATCGGTGTTTATACCTGTCACCACCATGCAACAATCACTTAACCAGGGTGATATTATTCATTTCCTTGCCGTAAGCGCCAAACAGGAATTTCCGATTCAAAGCGTTATCGACGAGATCACAACGATCTTAAAATCGCAAAACGAGATAGCCCCGGCCGACCCACAGGCCGTACACATCATAAATCTTGCCGCCCAGTTCGCCATTTTCGAGAAACTGTTTACCGGTCTTGATATTTTAATCTGGTTGGTGGGAACAGGTACGTTGCTTGCCGGAATCATCGGCGTAAGCAACATTATGATGGTGACGGTGAAAGAACGCACCAAAGAGATTGGCGTACGCCGGGCTTTAGGCGCCAAACCGTTGGATATTATTTCCCAGGTGATGAGCGAAAGCCTTGTGCTAACGTCGCTTGCCGGTCTGATAGGGCTTAGCTTGGGCGTCTTTATCCTGGATGGCGTCAACCGGATATTGGTCGCTCAGGCGGCGGCTAAGGTCGGTAGCTCATCCGATATGAACGGGACTTTCTTTGAGAATCCCGAAGTAAGCATTCAGACGGCCGTTGCCGCTACCATCGTGCTGCTAATCTGCGGACTGATAGCTGGATTGATTCCGGCCTGGCGTGCGATGCAGATTAAAGCCATTGATGCAATACGTGAAGAGTAATAAATAAAATAATAAATAGAGTCATGAAGAATCGAATCGTAAAAAAAGTCATGCGTACTGTCCTTTTATCAATCATCGGGTTGGTTGTGATTGGTACATTTTATTTCTTGTGGAAGAAAGCCCAACCGGTAGTGTTGATGTATGAAGTCGTAGCCCCGGTACGCGATACGGTGGCAACCAAAACCGTTGCGACCGGCAATGTGGAACCGCGATATGAAGTCCTTATCAAACCGCAGATTTCAGGAATTATTTCCGAGTTGTCGAAGGAAGCCGGACAGATGGTCACAAGCGGGGAGATTATCGCCAAAATCAAGGTGATTCCCGAAATGGTGCAACTGAACAGCGCCGAATCGCGCGTCAATCTGTCCGATATATCCCTGAAGCAGATAGAAGAAGTCTTCAAGCGGGACGAACAGTTGTTCAACCAGAAAGTGATTTCGGCCGAAGAACAGGAGGCGTCAAAAGCCGCTTACCTGAGAGCCAAAGAGGAAAAAGAGAATGCACAGAGCGCGTTGGAAATTATCCGGGACGGGATAGCGAAAAATTCCAAAGTCGCCAGTACGACCCAAATCCGTAGCACCATCACCGGTATGATTTTAGATATACCCGTCAAGGTAGGTAACTCGGTGATTCAGAGTAATAACTTTAACGACGGAACGACGATCGCCTCGGTTGCCAATATGAACGATATGATTTTCAGGGGCAATGTGGACGAAACGGAGATTGGCCGTATCCATGAAGGGATGCCTATTAAACTGACTATCGGCGCGTTGGAAAGCCAGACGTTCGACGCTGTTTTAGAGTATGTTTCGCCGAAGGGAGTCGAGAAAAACGGCGCTATCCAGTTTGAGATCAAGGCGGCTGTGACGATTCCCGAAGGGTCGTTTATCCGTGCGGGATACAGCGCAAACGCCGAAATTGTACTGAAACGGGTCGAGGATGTTTTGACCGTGCCCGAAAGTACGGTTGAATTTCATGGAGATTCGGCTTTTGTCCAGTTGGTAAAACAG
>JAISJX010000162.1 GCA_031261145.1 Tannerella sp. | reverse complement strand
GCTGAAACGCTCAGTTCTCCACGTCAGGAAATGACGACTTTTCAGTACGGAGGAGGCGATATCAAATATACCGATGTCAATCGCGACGGCAAGATAACCGTTGCCGACATGGTGCCTATAGGGCTGCCTACCACGCCGGAGATTGTTTACGGATTCGGTTTTTCTACCGGTTACAAGGGCATTGACTTTTCGATGTTCTTCCAGGGTCTTGCCAACGAATCGTTCTGGATATCTACCATTGACAATAGAAGAGCAGGAGTGATAAGTACAGTTCCTTTCCAGAACAATACGCAGCTGCTGCAAGCATACGCCGACAGTCACTGGTCGGAAGCGAACGGCAACATCTATGCCACTTGGCCCCGTCTGAGTTATGCCATCAACAGCAATAATACCCAGCCCAGCACATGGTTTATGCGCGACGGTACTTTCCTGCGCCTCAAACAGGCGGAGATTGGTTATACAATACCGGGCAATTGGCAGAAAAAACTGCACATAGGAAATTTACGGTTCTATATGAGTGGTACCAATCTGCTGCTTTGGAGCCGTTTCAAACTCTGGGATGTGGAAATGGCGGGCAATGGTCTGGGATATCCGATACAGAGGGTTATTAATCTTGGATTAAACCTTACGTTTAATTGATAAATTTATTTTAAATGTCAATAGTTATGAAAAAAATAGATATAACAATAAAAAATCTTTACAGAATGTTCATCATGTTATCTATGGTGATGATGTTTTCCTGTTCCGACTATCTGAACGTAGTTCCCGAAGGCACTGCGACACTCGAAAGCGCTTTCAGTATGCGTCAGCATACACTGCGCTATCTCTATACATGTTATTCCTATCTGCCCTCCAATTATCTCGGTGCAAGCATTGACGTAATGGGTAGCGACGAAGTATGGACGAACGATAACCCTCAAAGCAATTATGATGTACCACGCACAGCCTCCCTGATCCCAAGAGGATTATTGACTCCCTCGAACAGCATTATGTCAACATGGTCACAGTACTATACGGCTATCCGCGAATGTAACAACTTTCTGTACGGGTTTGAAACCTTGACCGTACCCGACCTTATGGAATTTGAACGCATACAATGGATTGCCGAAGCGAAAGCGTTAAAAGCGTATTATCATTTTCTGTTGATGCGCCAATACGGACCGATACCCGTCGTAAGGGGAAATCTTCCGGTATCAACGAATGTTTCCGGCGTACAGGTGTCCCGCAATACGGTAGATGAAACGGTTGACTACATCGTGGAACTTCTTGACGAAGCCATACCCGATCTGCCTCTCAATGTGTTTTCGGAGGCATCCGATCTGGGTAGAATCACATTGCCTATTGCCGTCGCCTTGAAGGCTCAGGTATTGGTAACGGCGGCAAGCCCCCTGTACAATTGCAATACCGAATTTGCGACAATGAAAAACAGAAACGGGACGCAACTCTTTCCACAAGATGAATCGCAGCGGGCAGCAAAATGGCAGCGGGCAGCCGAATCCTGCCGTGAAGCCGTAAGGGTTTGCATGGAAACGCTTGGTATGAAACTTTACGTTTACCCCGGAAATGCCCAATACAATCTGAGCGATACTATCATTCGACAGATGTCGCTTCGTCAAGCATTTTGTGAAGACTGGAACAGCGAGGTGATATGGGCTGATACACGTGCTTATGTGAATATATTACAACACCGTGTTTTGCCGGTGTTGAATCCGGTGTTCGACTTTCAGCCTCAGATGGCTCAAGTCTTTTCGGTTCCACTTCAAATAGCGGAAATGTTTTATTCCGAAAACGGCGTTCCTATCGAAGAGGACAATGAATGGGGCGATGATAGCCGATATACATTACGGCAGGCAACTCAAAAGGACGCTCGTTACATCCGCCCCGGAAGTGAAATGTCCCGACTTAATTTCAATCGCGAGCCAAGATTTTATGCCTGGCTTGGATTTCCACAGGGAATATGGTATGGTTCAGGTCAGTACGACGACAAAAATCCAAGTAACCTTTGGGCATATCGGAATATTAGCCGCGGACAATTAGGAAATATCTATGTGACAGGTTATGTGCCTAAAAAATGGATACATTACCAAACGCTCCAGCCTGCTACCATGCAAATCAGTGTTTATCCCTATATCTGGCCCAAGTACAGGTTAGCGGAATTGTTGCTTTCTTATGCCGAAGCACTCAATGAAGCCGAAGACAGTCAGGCGGCACGTCAGGAAGCGATGAAATATGCAGACATTGTGCGTGAAAGGGCAGGGTTGCAACCCATAGCGGAAGCATGGCGTTTACATTCAAAAAATTCAAACAAATACAACACTCAGGAGGGTCTCAGGGAGATTATCCGTCATGAAAGATTGATAGAATTGTCTTTGGAAGGCATTCGGTTCTGGGATTTGCGCCGCTGGAAAACCGCCCGTGAAGTCTTGAACCGACCCATACAGGGATGGAGTCTGTTTCAATATGAAAATGCGGATCTATACAAACCCATGAACCTTTTCAACCAGAAATTCGGTTTAAAAGATTACTTTTGGCCTATAGCAGAAGACGAATTGACAAGGAACGCCAATTTGGTGCAGAGTTTGGGATGGTAGATTTTAAACTAAAAACTAAAAACTAAAAACTAAAAGTTAAAAATTAAAAATTAAAAGTTATGAAAAATAGGATTAATAATCTTGGTAATATACCAATCGTTGTAATAATGATTACAATGTTATTTTCCTGTAAGGAAACGGATCATCTGATATACTATGATGAGAATGCTCCGGCGCCGGCTTCGCTCAACACAAACAGTATCACAGTGGAAAACCTGGCAGGTAAATCAGTATTGAAGTACGACGTTCCGAATGATGACAATCTTCTGTATATAAAGGCTGTTTATGAATCTTCTCCCGGCGTGGTACGGACGGCGCAATCCTCCCGTTTCGAGAACACGCTGTCACTCGAAGGTTTCCATGATGCA
>JAISJX010000119.1 GCA_031261145.1 Tannerella sp. | reverse complement strand
ACGCCTGCAAACACCATCGGTTTCACTTCTTCAAAGCCTGCAATCGCTTCTTTGGCAGGTCGTGCGACGTGCGTAATCGTATCTCCCACACGCACTTCCTTAGACGTCTTGATGCCGGAGATGATATATCCGACATCGCCCGTCCCTACTTCGTTGCGCGGACTCATGGTCAGTTTCAGGATACCGACCTCGTCGGCTTCATATTCTTTTTCGGTGGCGATGAATTTAACGCGGTCTCCCTTGTGGATAACGCCGTTAGCCACTTTGAAATAAGCGATAATACCCCGGAAAGAGTTGAATACCGAATCAAAAATCAGGCATTGCAACGGGGCTTTGGGATCGCCTTTCGGCGCCGGTACTTTTTCAATAATCGCATCTAAAATCGGATAAACGCCTTCGCCTGTTTTACCGCTGGCGCGAAGGATTTCCTCCCGTTTGCAGCCCAGCAATTCAACAATCTGGTCTTCCGTCTCATCGGGCATGGCGCTGGCGAGGTCTATCTTGTTGATAACAGGAATGATTTCCAGTCCGTTGTCAATCGCCATATAAAGGTTCGAGATGGTTTGCGCCTGAATGCCCTGCGCGGCATCGACAATGAGCAACGCCCCTTCGCACGCGGCAATGGAGCGGGACACCTCGTAGGAGAAATCGACATGCCCCGGAGTATCTATCAGGTTCAGTGTATATTCATCCCCTTTATACGTATATTGCATCTGGATGGCATGGCTTTTAATCGTGATGCCACGCTCGCGTTCCAGATCCATATCGTCTAATACTTGCGCTAACAAATCTTTCCCTTCAACCGTTTTCGTATATTCGAGCAAACGATCGGCCAGGGTACTTTTTCCATGGTCAATATGGGCGATAATACAGAAATTGCGGATATAATTCATCGTTTGATAAAATTTTGATGCGCAAAGATACGAATAATTGCAGAAATAGTACTATTTTTGACCTGGCATTTGTAATAAATTTAAGTAATGACAGTAAAAGAGATTCATATCGTTTATGGCCGTATCCTTGATTCAGTGGATAATAAGGCATTAAAAACCGCTTTTGACCGGCTTCAGGAGTTGATAACCGGCGCGCAGTTGCATTCCTTCCAAAGCAAATTGGACGAGGTGCAGGAAGTTTATCGGTACATGTTACGCTACTATGTAGAAGGAACAGATGACCCGATGCGGGAACAAATTTACGCAACGATCCGTACCGGGATCTACGAACTGGCCGATCAGGTCAAACACGGCGCTCTATCGGCCGAATCGCCACAGGTTTACTATATGAATCTGCGGACGCAAGCGTACTACCCTATTGATGCTGAAGCATTGATAAAGCGATTGCCGGTACTGTCCGACGTGGAAGACCGTGATCAGTTTGAATCGTCCATCGATAAATTATTTAATAAATTATGGATTACTGCCTTTTTGTCCGAAAAAGATGCGGACATTGTCAGGGCGGTATTGAAAAATGATGATTTTCCGTTGGTCGCCAAATGTCAGGCTATCTCGGCGCTTTGGCTTGGGCTGCAAGCGTCGTTCGACAAGGAAAAGCTGTATCTTCTTTTCGATGCAGCCGGTTCGACGGAGGATGAAGTCCGGATACGCGCCTATATCACTATCTGCCTGACGCTTTATGCCTACAGGAATCGGAGCGAGTGTTATTCCGGCATTCAGCAGCGGTTGGACACACTGGCGGAAACATCCGACTTCAAGCGGATATTAAGTACGATTATCCTCCGGTTTATTCTTTCGCGCGAGACGGAAAAGGTCACTCACAAGGTGGAGGAAGAGATTATCCCGGAGATGATAGACTTTATGATACGTCCCGTTTTGGCCAAGTCCAAATTCCTGTTTGATTTTTCCGAAAACGAGATGAATCCGGACTGGGGTGATTTTCCGTCAAACAGTTCGTTGGCGGAAAAGATGGAAGAATACGGTCGCATGCAGGAAGAGGGCATGGACGTGATGCACTCCACTTTTATCCGTCTGAAAAATTTCCCGTTCTTCCGCAACGTCAGCAATTGGTTTTTACCGTTTACGCTGAAATATTCGGCGTTCAGGGATATAAAAGGATTAGTAAATTCTACGCTCGAAACGATGGTGCAAGCGAGTTTTATGTGCAACTCCGATAAATATTCGCTCTATTTCAGTTTGTCGCAGATGCCGGAAAGACACCGGAATATGATAATGCGCCAGATGGATAGCCAGATGTTTGAAATGAAACGGCAAAAAGCGGCAAAACTGTTAAGCAAGCAGAGCAGGGTAGAGGACATCGTGGGACAGTATGTCCATGATTTGTACCGTTTCTACAAGTTGTATTCCCGCCGTGCGGAGTTTGAAGATATTTTTAACTGGCCGCTTGACTTTCATTATCTCCCGATATTGAAGCCGTACTTGTCCGATGCCGAACTGTTGCTCAATTTTGCCGAACTCTATCTCCGGAAAGGCTATTTTGAGAATGCGCAGACCATCTATACCGAGCTGATTGCACGGGATGGCAATGACGAAATACTCTACCAGAAGCTGGGTTATTGCAAGCAGATGACCGGCGATTTCAAAGGGGCTTTGGACGAGTACCAGCGTTCCGAGATGATGAATCCCAACAGTAAATGGGTGATGCGCCGGATTGCCGGTTGCTATCGCGCACTGAAACAGCCGGAAGAAGCGCTCAGCTTTTATATCCGCTACGACAAGCTAAGTCCCGATAACATCCCCTTATTGATTAATATCGGGCATTGCTACATGGACTTGAAGCAGTATGACGAAGCCTTGAAATATTACTTCAAGGCTGATTATCTTGACCCGAAAAGCCATAAGGCGTGGCGTGCCATTGCATGGTGTTCTTTCCTGGCAGGGAAGTTCGATCAGGCGCGTAATTACTATGAAAAGATATTGGAAGAGGAAGAGGATCCTCTGACGCAGGATTACCTGAATGCCGGGCACACGGAATTGTGCCTGCATCATATCCGAAAAGCGTTAACCCATTATCAATCGGCCCTATTGCTCATCTCCGACGAATTCAAACAGTTTCTGATCCTGTTCGAGCCGGATATTCCCGATTTGATTCATGCAGGCATCAGCGCAAAGGAAATACCGCTGGTTTTGGACCAACTGAGATACGAATTAAAGTTTCATAATGGGGGACCCGATGTGTAGAGGCGGAAACGTCAACGTCATTGAGAGGTGGGGCTGACCAAAAAGTATGCAATTCCGTCATTGCGAGGGCGAATCCCGAAGCAATCCATTGAAAATCAATAGACTGTATTGCTTCACCTAACGGTTCGCAATGACGAAACCGGACTTTTTGGTCAGCCCCAGACCTCTATAATCTTTCAATTATTGAATACTTGAATCGTTGAATTTCAATTCTGCAAGTAGATTTGTTTCAAAATCTCCACATGGTCTGCGTAGGGTGGGGAGAACATCGACGGCTCGTTGGTCAGCGTCTTGTTCAGCACGCCTTTCTTGTGAGAGAACGATTCGATGCTCCATCGTCCGTTATAGCTGCCGAGGCCGCTGTTTCCTACGCCGCCGAAGGGCAGGTGAGGATTGAGCATGTGCAGGATGGTCGCATTGATGCAGCCGCCGCCAAATGAAACGTCATGGATTATCCGTTGCTGTAAGGCTTCGTCCGTCGAATAGAGGTAGAGGGCTAAAGGCTTCTCGCGGCGTGCAAGCTGCCGGATGACTTCTTCTATATCATCATACACGATGATCGGAAAGATGGGGCCAAACACTTCTTCCTGCATGATGCGGCTATTCCAGCCGATGCCGTCGATAAGGGTCGGTTCGATGTAAAGTTGCGCTTTGTCCGTATGGCCGCCGGTCAGGAGCCTTCCTTCTCCCAGCAGCGACTGAAGCCGGTCGAAATGGGCGATATTGATGATCCTTCCGAGGTCGGGATTCGATTGAATATTGTCGCCGTAAAACAGTTTAATCTGCTTTTGAAGCGCGGCGATCAGTTGATCTTTCACCTCCTTGTGGACTAATAGATAGTCGGGCGCGACGCACGTCTGACCCGCATTCAGGAATTTACCCGAACAGATAGAATCTACGGAACTTTCGATGTCCGCTGTTTTATCAACGATGCAGGGCGATTTGCCGCCCAGCTCAAGTATCACCGGCGTCAGGTGGTTGGCGGCGGCACGAGCTACTATCTTACCGACGCGCGTGTTTCCCGTGTAGTGGATGATGTCAAACCGTTCGGCCAATATCGCGGTGGTTTCCATCACATCGCATACGACGGCGGTGCAATAGGCTTCGTCGAAGCAATCATTGACAATCTCCGCTATCACGTTGGCGGAGTGCGGGGCTATCTCGGACGGCTTCAGGAGGCAACAGTTCCCGGCGGCTAACGCGCCGATTAACGCTTTCATGCAGAGAACGAATGGATAGTTCCACGTGCTCAGTATCAATGCACAGCCAAACGGCTCGTAATAGATCCGGCTTTGCGCTTCGCCGAATGGTGGAGGCGTACCCGCTTCAAGCGGTTGCGTCCACGAGTCTAAATACTTGATGGCGGCATTCAGTTCGTCTAACGCGCCGGTTACTTCGGCTCCAAATGCCTCAAACTCACTCTTTCGCAAGTCCTGGTTCAACGCCTTCGTCACTTTCGGGTAATTCCGAAGGATGGACGACCTCAAACACGTTAACTGTTCTATCCGGAATGCAATGTCTTTCGTTTTGCCTGTGGCAAAGAAACTCCGTTGCTTCTCAATCAGTTGATGATAATTTATTGACATAATTGACGGTTATTAGTTTATACTGGGTACAAAGGTATGAAAATAATTGATGATTGACAATTAAATAACTAATAATTATGATTCAATGATTGCTGCCGCGTCGGGACATTACAATTTTTTTAGTATTAGCTAACGGCTGACAGCGCTGATCAACTCAAATTAAAAAAGAGGTTCCCCATTTTCAGGACAACCTCTTTTTTTTAACTATCAAGCCACCTTTTTATCCCAAAAATCCGAGCAATACCCCGGCAGCCACTGCCGAACCAATCACTCCCGCTACATTCGGCCCCATAGCGTGCATCAACAAATAATTGGTGGGATCGTATTCCAAACCGACTATTTGCGAGATACGTGCCGAGTCGGGCACTGCCGATACACCGGCATTACCAATCAGCGGATT
>JAISJX010000241.1 GCA_031261145.1 Tannerella sp. | reverse complement strand
AAGATTTATACGGATAGATTGAGACAATATAAAACCCTGATTCCTTCGGCTATTCATCACACATCACTTTATGGGACAAATCATATTGAAAGAAATAATCTAACCATTCGGACACACATTAAACGATTGGCACGGAAAACGATTTGTTACAGCAAGAGTATGGTTATTTTGTTATCCGTGATGAAGATTTACTTTTGGGGATAGATCAACTATTGATATTTGCAGGCAAATATCACATCAAATATAAAAAAATATCCGTTATTGTTGGGAAAAACGTATCTTTGAGAGGTTTTTCATCAAAAAAAACAATTTAAATTATTTATACGGATGATGATCGAAATACTGGGACGTTACAGCAAACCGAATGTCATGGTCATAGGCGATGCAGGGGTGGGAAAAACGGCTTTGGTCGATGGCCTGGCTCGCCGGATTGTGGACAAAAACGTGCCGCCTTACTTGGAAGGAGCCACTATTTATGAGTTGGACACCGGTAATCTGATTGCAGGAGCTACTTACAAAGGAGAAATTGAAGACCGGTTGAAAAACCTGATCAAAGAAATCCGCACCCTCGACAGGGCCATCCTTTTTATTGATGAAATTCATATTTTGCTGGACGCTAAACAGGGGACTGCAGGAGCAGCCAATATCCTCAAACCGGAAATGTCGCGGGGCGACCTGACCATTATCGGGGCCACCACCATTGATGAGTACCGGAAATTGATTGAACCCGACCATGCTTTCAGCCGTCGCTTTGAAGTCCTGCAAATGGAAGAACCGGATACGGATTCCGCTGTGAAAATGGTCGAATCGGTCATCGAAAAATATGCCCGCTTTCACCATTTGAAAGTCACGGATGCTGCGGTCACGGAATGTGTCCGCTTAGCCAAGCGATACACCAAAGACCGGAAACTCCCCGATTCGGCTATTGATTTATTGGACAGGACTTTATCGGCAACCAAGATGATCAATGAAACAGCCGGAAAAGACATTTTGGAGTTTACGAAACAACTGGCGGAAATAGAAGAAAACAAAGACAAACGGGACGAAGAGAAATTCAAAGACCTTTCCTATCTCTATTTCTCCATGAAAAACAAGCTCAGTCCGGTGTTGCTGGGTATTCTTACCGAAGAAACGGATGTGGCGGAGATCGACCAATACGCAGATTTGCTCGCTTATATTCATCAAGCCCTGGATACGTTACTGGAATTTTCCAAAACGAAAATCGAAGCGATAAGCGGACACGAAATAGCGGCGGTTATATCCAATAAGACCGGTATTCCTATCGGAAAAATCCAATCGCAGGAAAAAGAACGTTTGTTGAATATGGAGGAAATCCTGAAACGCCGGGTAGTGGGGCAAGATCATGCGTTAAAAGCGTTGGTGGATGCTATTTTGGAATCGCGAAGCGGATTAAACAAACCAGGACAGCCCACCGGTTCGTTTTTCTTTCTTGGACCGACCGGCACCGGTAAAACCGAGTTGGCTAAAGCCATGGCCGAAGCTTTGTTCAACGACGAAAAAGCCATGATTCGTTTCGATATGTCGGAGTTCAAGGAAGAACATTCCGCCGCATTGCTCTATGGAGCGCCTCCGGGTTATGTAGGGTATGAAGAAGGCGGTTTGTTGGTCAATAAAATCCGGCAACAGCCTTACGCCGTAGTGCTGTTTGATGAAATTGAAAAAGCCCACCAGTCGGTGTACGACACTTTTCTCCAGATTATGGATGAAGGCAAATTGCATGACCGCCTGGGCAAAGAAGGTGATTTTTCCAATGCTTTGGTCATTTTTACTTCCAATGTAGGAAGCGAATGGTTGATAGAGCAATTGGCCAAAGGCGTGTTACCTACTACCACCCAGATCATGGAAGTGATGGGACGGCATTTTCGCCCGGAATTTCTGGCACGTCTTTCCGAAATCGTACCTTTCCGTCCGGTCAGTGAAGACATGCTGGTACAAATATTCGATATTCAGCTTCAAGGTTTGCGATCGGCTTTGGAAAAACAGGGAATCGAACTGATTATCCAGGAAGAAACGCGCAGTATGTTGGCAAACAAAGGGTTTACACCCAAATATGGCGCCCGTCAGGTGGCCGGCGTCATCAGGAATCAGTTGCGAAGACCTATTTCCCGCTATATCATTGGCGGAAAGATAGGCAAAGGGCAAAAATTGGAAGTCGAAACAGATGAAAATAAAGAATTGGTCTGGAATATAAAATGAAATTTACAAATACCTAATATTTAAATAATTATGTCAAAGCTTAATACAGTCGAAACGAAGTTGAGAGTAGCAGGCGAAGCCTGTCATTTCCGATATTTGCACTTAACCCAGAAGTTCAATGCGCATCATGCGTTTGAAATTCATGTGGATTACGAAGAGTTGGACAGCAAGTGGATGGGCGATCCGGTCAAACTCATTAAATTAATAGGCCAGCGGATAAGTATTGCAATGAAGATGAGCGAAACGGGCGAAGAAAATCTGTTTGCCGGTTACATCACCAACGTATCCATGACAGGCCATCACGGGGAACAGAATTATTATGTGATTTCGGGTTGTGGCGACACGATCCTGTTGGACGGAAAAGCCGGTATGAATTCGTTTACCGACAGACCGCTGGAACAGACAGTGAAAGAAGCAGTGGAAACCGTTTTGGGTAATGGGGCGCTCATCAAGGCAAATCCCGCCTTTACCGGCAATATCTATTATCTGTGCCAGTACAACGAGACCTGTTTTGAGTTTTTGAACCGGTTGAGTTGGATGTACGGTGAATTTTTTTACTCGGATGGTTTTAATATCTACTTCGGCAATCCGCATTTTCAGGACGAAACGACTTTGATCTATGATATCCACCTGACTTCGTTTCATTTGAGCGCCCGCGCCGTGCCGGCCAAGGTCAACCGTTACGAATACTTGGTGCAGGACGACACAGAATTGAACGAACCCTCTCCGGATAGTGTACCCTGGAGTCGCGGCTATATCAAGGTAGCGAAAGACCGTTCGGATTGGCTGT
>JAISJX010000075.1 GCA_031261145.1 Tannerella sp. | reverse complement strand
CGAGAACCTGCAACAGTTCATAGCGCAGCTAAGCGATATCGGCATCTCGGCACGCTCACAGGCGCGTATCATTTCAGGCATAAAATCGTTTTACCGCTTTCTTCTGACGGAGGATTATATGGAAACAGACCCTACCGAACTGCTCGAAAGCCCGAAAATCGGCCAAAAACTACCCGAAGTACTGACTATAAACGAAGTAAACAATCTTATCGACTCCATAGACCTCTCAAAAGCCGAAGGGCAACGAAACCGTGCGATGCTCGAAGTGCTTTACAGTTGCGGAATACGCGTCACAGAGCTGATAACCCTCAGATATTCAAATATCTATTTTGACGAGCAATTTATAATCGTCAAGGGAAAAGGTGACAAACAGCGGTTAGTGCCTGTTTCCGAAAAAGCCATTCAGGAGATACGCAACTACCTGATAGACCGTCACAACATCAAGGTGCAGAAAGGCCACGAAGACACATTGTTCCTCAACAGGCGCGGCGCTGGGTTAAGCCGCGTAATGATCTTTAATATAATAAAAGATCAGGCCCGGATAGCAGGTATACGCAAGAATATCAGTCCGCATACCCTGCGACATTCGTTTGCAACGCACCTTCTCGAAGGCGGCGCCAACCTGCGCGCCATACAGACAATGCTCGGCCACGAGAGCATTACGACGACAGAGATTTACACGCATATCGACAGAGAATTTTTGCGAAAGGAAATAATTGAACATCACCCGCGAAACCGTCCTTAACCTGCTTTAGCGGTTCTTCCATGGCTTGCATCAATTATTTACCGATACACCAAAGCCGGTTGGCGGAGCGGATAATCAATTGTTTTCCTGCTACGGCGATTGTTGCGCGACATTGTTCCTTCAATTCGTTTGTTGCTAATATTTCTGCCGGTGTATTTCGATCGTTGGATGGTTTCAATACGGTCGTTATTCCTTTTTCCGAGAGAACGTAGATTTTGCCGTCAGCGTAAATAGGAGATGAATTTAAATCTCCGGTTCTTAACTGAAGCCGCCAAAGAAACTCGCCTGTAGCTGCATCCAAACAGCAAAAGTAACTACCACTCGTACAAGTATATAAATAAGGTTTCACGTACAAATAAGAAGACATCATTGGAGTATAACCTTTCTGTTCCCAGACGATATGCGTATCCGTACAGTCTCCTTGACCATCCGGACGAATCGCTCGAATCGGTGCTGTGTTTATTGTGGACGCATATACAAGGCCATCCCCGATAACGGGAGACGGCACACATGGCTCACCGGCATTTGTGACAGTCCATATCAGTTTGCCGTCGGACGGATCGAATCCCTGAATTACGTCGCCTGCCGGACTGATAATCTGATCCACGCCATTGACTTGCATGATGGCAGGCGTTGAGTGTGCTATGCGTGACATACCGCGTTTTCCCCGCCAAAGTTCTTTTCCCGTATGCTTGTCGAGGGCGAGTAAATATGACTTATCCCAAGGCTCTTGAAAACCAAGCGCTTTAGGCTCTTCGCGATTACTGTGATTGACGGCAAAAAGTAACAGGTCGCCATACAAAACGGGCGATGCACCCATACCATGTTGGGAATAGAAACTAAGATCGGAATTTATCCATTGAACATTACCATCGAAATCCAAAGCTACAAAACTGCCGCCACTAAAAACCGCATACACATTTTTACCGTCAGTAGCGGGCGTCGGAGTTGCATAAGAGTTCATTTCATGTTTATTTTGTAACGGTTCCTGTTTGAAAACGTTCTTGTTCCAAAGAATTTTACCCGTCTTGCCGTCTACGGCTATGACATGGCAATTTTCGCCATCGTCCGTTGTCATAGTCAAGAAGACATGATTGTTCCATACAACCGGCGAAGACCATCCATCGCCGGGAATATCTATTTTCCAGGCAATGTTTTCTTCAACGCTCCATTGCACCGGAAGATTGGTTGCCTTGGAAATACCCTGACCGTTGGGGCCGCGAAAACGCGCCCAGTTTTCCTGTTCCTGTGCAGAAATAATTGCAAACGTGAAAAGGAAACAAGTGGAAAGTAGAATTACATTTTTCATAGCTTTTTCATTTTGATTATTTGTATGCAAAAATACGAATAATTTTCATATTTGTATGTACTATGTTTTTTTAAACTATAATCTTTGACAAATTCTACCGAAAATAATCCAGTAAATAGTTTGTCAATTCAAAATAATAAATGGCATCAGACTTCAATACCTGGCAGCCGGAGCATCCCGAAGTTTCTCCAAAACACCCGGTTTAACCGGAATTCGGGCATCATCATTGGCGGCATTTAGTGCAAACCAGGCAACCAATGCAACGTTGACACGCAAATCATCCAAAGAAAGACGTTCGTAAGTATCCATTAAAGTGTGATAAGTGCGACCGTATTCCAAGGGGTCTTGAATGAATTGGTAAGCGGGTAAGCCTAAGCCATTGAACGATACATGGTCGGTCGAGCCGGTGCGGCGCAAGGAAAGGGTTGTAAAACCGAAGGATTCGAACGGCGTTTTCCATGTTTGGAAAAAGGGTACGGCCATGTCGTTTTCTTCCAAATAAATACCGCGGAAGCGGCCGGAGCCGTTGTCCATATTCAGATACAAAACAAATTTGTCGTAATCGGGTAATTTTTTGTTTTCTTTTCGGTCGTACAATAAATTATTTGCATATCCCCGTGAGCCGTATAAACCCTGTTCTTCTCCGCCCCACAACGCGATGCGAATGGTGCGGCGCGGCGAAATGCCCAAAGCCTTGATAATTCGCAGGGCTTCAACCATTACGATACAGCCCGATGCGTTATCAGCGCCGCCTGTTCCACCATGCCAAGAATCCAAATGAGCGCCGATAAGTACGACTTCATTCTTCAGTTTAGGGTCAGTTCCCGGAATTTCGGCAACGACATTGTAAATCAAACTGTCTCCGGGAGAAAAAGTATTTTTAATCTCCAATTCCAATGATATCGGAACCTCTTTTTTCGCCAAACGCACCAAACGTCCATGGTCTTCAATGGGGAGATTAATTTCCGGGGTTGGCTCCGGTTGGCCGACAACATATTGCACACCGGTCGAAGACGGAACATTGAATGTGCCGCTACCGGTCAGTATGGCCAGTGGTTTTTCATCTTTCAAGAGCTGATTGATACCGGCTCTTAGTTGGAGAGCCGTTGGAACCACTGCTACTCCGGGACGGATATTTTGCGTAGCTTGTTGCCCGCGAGGGTCTTTCGCCAATTCTTCCAATCGTTCGTCCGTCAACCGAGATGCCAGCGGCTGAAAATTGATGGAGTAGGTTGAAGTTTCAGGCATCAACACGATTTTTCCGCTCAATTTTCCTTTGTATTTCTGTAAATCCGCTTCACTTGTTACATTCAGATATACGGCTTCACCTTTTACCAAACCGGCGGTACTGCCCGACCAAGCTTTGGGCGTAGCGGTAAATGCCGTGTAGTAAGGCGCAGTCAAGGCAATGTAGGTTTTCTCATTGTTCCACCCACCTTTGGCAAAGTTGACTGCAAATTCCCGCCGGGAATTACTAAAGCCAAGTTCTGTCAATTTTTCTTGCACCAAGGCTTCCGCGCGTAGTCCGTTTTTGGAGGCTGCCAAGCGCGGGCCTAAGAAATCGGTAAACCACTGCGATGTTTCTTCCACTTTAGAATTGGAGAATGCTTCGTTTTTAATTTTGTAAGCAATCTCATCCGGCAAACGTGTTTGTGCATTTAACGATAAAACCAGGCATGCAACAAAGCCTGTCAGAAAGAGTCTTGTCTTCATTCTACATTGTTATTTAGTTAGTATATATTGCTTTTTGATGACAAAAATTCATTATATAAAATAAATTCATGACAATTCGTTGCAAATATAGAATAAAATTCAACAACTTTCTATATCCTAATCATGGTATTTTTAATTTTCTTTCGATTTTCAGTCATTTTTGGACAAAATCGAAACATAGTGTCAATATTAGTCTACATTGTAAAGAAAATCATTATACGGAAAGCGGGTTACATGAATCTCTTTTACGCGTTCATACATCAAATCTCTTAATTCGTCT
The DNA here is from genome assembly GCA_031261145.1 of Tannerella sp. The sequence goes on along the minus strand of JAISJX010000075.1, from coordinate 526 downwards.
ATATTTGTTTTTTCTTTAGCCGAAATAAATATGCAATTGTCGGGCAGGCGATTCATCCATGTGGCTTTCAGTTCGTCAAGCGATATATTTTCGCGGGTACGCGGGGTTAAATCATCTTCTTCCTTCTCTACAAAAGTAAACGAGTCTATCTTATTGAACACCATAATCACAGGCTTTGGCGTCTTGTCAATCTCCGCAAGAGTACGGTTGACCACATCAATTTGCTCTTCGAAGGTCGGATGTGAAATATCTACTATATGCAGCAATATATCTGCGTCGCGAACTTCGTCGAGTGTCGATTTAAACGACTCAATAAGCTCGGTCGGCAGTTTGCGGATGAAGCCGACAGTATCTGAAAGCAGGAACGGCAGGTTGGCGATAATCATCTTACGCACGGTCGTATCAAGTGTCGCGAACAGTTTATCTTCTGCAAACACTTCGGTCTTGCAAAGCAGGTTCATAAGCGTCGATTTACCCACATTAGTATAGCCTGCCAAGGCCACGCGCACCATTTTACCGCGGTTCT
>JAISJX010000031.1 GCA_031261145.1 Tannerella sp. | reverse complement strand
TACAACGGTGCAAATATATGTCTAACCGCTTAGACAATCAAATATATATAGTTAAATAATCCAAAAGCGAACATATTTCGTTCAGCAAAGAGCGAATCGTCTTGTCGCCGGATGCTTGTGATAACCAAAAAAAACATATCTTTGCATGGTTGAAAATAAGGTGAAATTACACAATGATTATCGCACAACAAAAGAGAAAAGAAAATATCGTAGAATACCTGCTATATATGTGGCAGGTAGAGGATTTGATTCGCGCCAACCACTTGGATATTGACGGGATACGGCGCACATTGATTGACCGGTACGAACAGCCGAAAGAAGTGAAACAGCAGATTGTCCGTTGGTACGAGGAACTGATAGAGATGATGCGAAACGAAGGCGTCGCAGAAAAAGGTCATATCCAGTTGAATAATAGCGTACTGATAGCGCTTGTCGATTTGCATCTGCGCCTGTTGAAAGATACAAAAGAGATGGTTTATGGCGCGCTGTATTATAAAACGCTCCCGTACATTATACAATTGCGCGGGAAATCGGGAGGTGTGGAAATGTCCGAAATCGAAACCTCTCTCACCGCTGTTTATGGCTATCTGTTGTTAAAACTGCAACATAAAGACGTTCATCCTGAAACGTTGGAGGCTGTCAAACAAATCAATACATTCCTCTCCTTCCTGGCAGAGAAATACAGGGACGAAATGTTTTCAACCGGAAATGAACGTTTTGCCTGAAAAAGAGGTAGCATTTTCGATACTTGTACATTATCAGTATGGAAACTCCGGCTAAAATCATCGCGCTAATCTTGCGAACAGATGTTCAAATAAGAAAATGATTTTGTCCCTATGGAGAAAATCGTTACTTTTGCAGGCGCAAAGCAATTTTGAACGAAACGGATAGGAATATGTCGGAAGAAAAAGAAATATTAGTCACCGGGGCAAACGGACAATTGGGGCAATCCATTCGTACGCTTGTCCCTGCGTCCGGTCATTTTCATTTTACGGACGTCGATACGCTGGATATCGGCGACAAAAGGCAATTGACGGATTTTGTCCTCTCCAACCACATTCAATATATCCTGAACTGTGCGGCTTATACGGCTGTGGATAAGGCGGAAGACGATGTCGCTGTCTGTACGCGGGTCAATTGCGACGGCGTGCGGAATATGGGCGAAGTGTCGCAGGCGCACGGCTTGAAAATAGTACATGTTTCGACCGATTATGTCTTTGACGGAAAGGCGACTCGCCCCTACAAGGAAGATGACGCAACAAATCCGACCTCGGTTTACGGAAAGACCAAGTTAGCCGGCGAAACGGCTTTGCGGGAAGCCTGTCCCGGTGCGGTCATTATTCGTACGGCATGGCTCTATTCGGAATTTGGGACGAATTTTGTGAAAACGATGTTGCGGCTTGGCAATGAACGCGATGAAATCAATGTGGTATCCGACCAGCTTGGTACGCCTACTTACGCAGGCGATTTGGCGGCGGCCATCCTTACGATTCTGAATCAATCGTTTGTGCCGGGCGTCTATCATTATTCCGACAAGGGCGTATGCAGTTGGTTCGATTTTGCGACGAAGATTATGGAGCTTGCCGGGGTGAATTGCCGCGTGCATCCGGTGACGACGCAGGATTATCCCACACGCGCCTCCCGTCCGGCATACAGCGTGCTTAGCAAGGAAAAAATTAAACAAGTATATGGCGTCGAAGCGCCCGAATGGGAGGATAGCCTTACCGTCTGTCTGCGTAAACTGCTTGCGCGCTCCTGACGAAACCATACCTTTATACATTATATAATATACACTATGTCAATTTATTCAGAAGAAATACAGCGGCGAAGAACGTTTGCCATTATCAGTCACCCGGATGCCGGAAAGACAACACTAACGGAAAAATTATTGTTGTTTGGCGGCGCCATCCATGTGGCGGGCGCGGTGAAATCGAATAAAATCCGTAAGACCGCTACATCGGACTGGATGGAAATTGAAAAGCAACGCGGTATATCCGTTGCCACCTCCGTAATGGCATTTGATTATGAGGGTTATAAGATAAATATCTTAGATACGCCCGGTCACCAGGATTTTGCGGAAGATACGTTTCGCACGCTGACGGCGGTGGATAGCGTCATCATCGTGATTGATGCGGCAAAAGGCGTGGAAGCGCAGACCCGTAAACTGATGGACGTGTGCCGGATGCGTAAAACGCCTGTGATTGTGTTTATTAATAAGATGGATCGCGAAGGTAAAGACCCTTTCGACCTGTTGGACGATATTGAAAGTGAACTACAGATTGGCGTCCGGCCGTTGAGCTGGCCGATTGAGACCGGACAACGTTTCAAAGGCGTGTATAACCTGTACGAGCAAAAATTAAACTTATATACGCCGAGTAAACAGACGGTTACAGAAAGCGTAGAGTTCCGGGATGTTAACAGTCCCGAATTGGAAAAACATATTGGCGTGGAATTGGCGGAGAAGCTACGCGCTCATATCGAACTGATTGACGGCGTATATACGGCGTTTGACGTGGAAACGTACCTGCAAGGCGATATTGCCCCTGTTTTTTTCGGTTCGGCATTGAACAATTTCGGTGTGAAGGAGTTATTGGATTGTTTTGTTCATATAGCCCCCTCCCCGCGTCCGGTGCAGGCGATCGAACGGGTGGTAACGCCGGAGGAAGATGCTTTTGCCGGGTTTATTTTTAAAATCCATGCCAATATGGATCCCAACCACCGCAGTTGCATTGCCTTTGTGAAGATTTGTTCGGGGCGTTTCGAGCGGAATGCGAACTACAAGCATGTACGCTTTGGTAAGATGCTGCGTTTCAGTAGCCCAACCGCTTTTATGGCGCAGAAAAAAGAGATTGTAGATGAAGCTTTTGCCGGTGATATAGTCGGTTTGCCGGATACCGGGAATTTTAAAATCGGGGATAGTCTGACTTCCGGGGAAGACCTTCATTTCAAGGGTTTACCGAGCTTTTCGCCCGAAATGTTCAAATACATAGAGAATGCCAACCCGATGAAAACCAAACAGTTGAACAAAGGCATCGACCAGTTGATGGACGAAGGTGTAGCCCAGTTGTTCGTCAATCAGTTTAACGGCCGGAAAATCATCGGGACTGTCGGACAGTTGCAGTTTGAAGTGATTCAATACCGTTTGCTGCACGAATACGGCGCACAGTGTAATTGGGAGCCAATAAGTTTGTACAAAGCCTGTTGGATAGAAAGTGATAACACGGAAACGTTCGCCAATTTCAAAAGGCGTAAAGCGCAATATATGGCGTTCGACCGCGAAGGCCGTGAAGTGTATATGGCCGATTCACAATACGTTCTGACTATGGCACAGCATGATTTCCCGGATATAAAGTTCCATTTCACATCTGAATTTTAAAAGATTCAATAATGGAAATACGTAAAAATGTAATTCAAACCATGCTGCTGGCATTCCTCTTTACAGGTACATCCATTTCTTGTAAGGAATTAAAAGATTCTTTTGGTTCCGATAGTATTGACCTTACGGATTTGAGTCATCCGGTGGCATCGTTGCCTTTAAGCGATGCTGTGGCTGATTTGACTATTGTCCCTCTTGAAACGAATGAGCAATCCATTATTAAAGAAATTAGAAAGCTGATTGTTACGGATGAAGAAATCTTTGTTGCGGATCAAAAGCAGGTACTTCGCTTTGCTCCCGACGGTAAGTTCCTCAATCTGATTGGCGCTTCAGGCGAGGGGCCGGGAGAATATTCGTACATCACAGATATACAATTCGATACTGCGAACAAGAAACTCTATGTACTGTCTTCAAACGAACGGTTGCAAACCTATTCCCCGGAAGGCTATTTTATTGAAAAACTGAATGATAAACCTTTTTCCGATAACTTTGCCGGGATGGGTGGCGGAGGCTTTCTGCTCATCAAACAGTTGCTTTTCTGGCAAGACGGATTGCCCATACGTCCCGATAAACAAACCATTTGGAATTATGCCCTGACCGACAATTCGGGAAAGATTACCAAGACATTTACCAATCCTGCATACCAAGGACACGAACAGGAAATTATTGAAAATCACGCACTCTACCAAGGATGGAAGAACTATTGGACAGAACCGGGCAATTCTTTGGATTTTTATAACGGAGAGTTCAATCTCTTGTACTACGGCGTGGATACCATTTACCGCTATGATGATGTACGGCAGGAGTTTATCCCTCGTTATACCTTGAATATAAATGGACATCCCTCTTTCGAGGCATCCCGCCAATGGATAAAAGAAATGTCGTTCTGGCAATATACCATACCGGAAGACTTCTTTGAAACGAAAGATTTTCTGTATCTGGTGGCAGGTAAATCGTCGGGCAAATATCTCGTAAAGTTTGATAAACAGACAGGTGAGGTGGCTTATACAGAGCAAAAAGGTACGATAAAGGAAACGAAATTCCCCAATGGTTTTCTCTTTACCCGCCGGGAAGTAGAAAATCCGGGCTTTACAAATGATATATGTGGTTTGCAGTGGCCCTTTGTCCCCAAAAAACAAACCAATGGCGCTTATTGGACGTGTTTGTACGAAGCATCGGATTTGCTTGAGAATAAGGAACTCACCACGCAAGTGACAAAACCTGCATCCCGCGACAAACTGCTTCAGATTATCAACACATTGAAAGAAGACGATAATCCGGTTGTTATGATTGCCAAACTAAAATAACCGACCGTCCGGCATCTGTTCGGAGGGAATGATGATGCTGTCAGACCGGTCACCTTATAATTGACTGGATAGCAATGACGATCTCCAATTTTTGAATCGTTGAATTATAGAATCGTTGAATCGCCTCAAAGTCCAAACAAGTGAACAATATAATATACGAGTGCGGCGAGCAAAGCGCTGACCGGTATGGTCAGAATCCACGCCCAGAGTAAATCAATGGTCACACCCCAGCGGACAGCCGATGCGCGTTTTACAACACCCACGCCGATAATACTTCCCGTGATTACGTGGGTTGTACTGACCGGCACTTTCAACACTTCCGTGATGAACAGGGTTAATGCGCCTGCCACTTGAGAGCAAAACCCATCTACCGCCGCCAGTTTGGTGATTCTGTTACCCATCGTTTTCATTATTTTCCAGCCTCCGGACATCGTTCCCAATGCAATCGCCGTAAAACAGGTCAACGGAACCCAATCGTGAATATCTTTAATGTCAGATAATTGCAACCAATGAGGCAATGTTTCGGGTACAACGGTCGTGTTGAATGTAATCAGCGCTACGGCAATGATACCCATCACTTTTTGTGAGTCGTTCAGTCCGTGCCCGATACTTAACATGGCGGAAGAAACTAATTGAAGTCGCTTGAACCATTGGTCTGCCTGCCGTGGCTTCGCCTTTTTTGCAAGATTTAGTGTTATGATTGTGACTATATTGCCGCCAATAATGCCAATCAGGGGCGCTACAACGATAAATGCTACTATCAGTGCGATGACGCCCACGTGGATAGACTGAAAACCGCTGTGTGCAATAGCCGCCCCGGCAAAACCGCCGATTAGTGTGTGGGATGAGGAGGACGGAATCCCAAGCCACCACGTAATAAGGTTCCAAACGATAGCAGCAATCAGACCGGACATGATAACCGGAAGCGTTATGTAGTCGGGAAACACCGCTTTGGAAACCGTGTCGGCTATTCCAAATTCGCCAATGATGTATTTGGCGATGAAAAAAGCCACAAAGTTAAAAAACGAGGCCCAGATAACCGCTTGAAGAGGCGTCAATACTTTGGTGGTGACCACCGTCGCAACGGAATTGGCCGCATCATGGAATCCGTTGATAAAATCAAAAATAACCGCCAGTACAATAATGATAATCAGTAAAGTCATAAGTATAGATTCTTAGTTAGGCGTATTTTACGGTGATGGTTTTTAATATTTTACCTACATTATTGATTTTATTGGCCGATTTTTCCAATTCCTGGATGATTTCTTTCACTTTCACTAATTCGATGGTTCGCATGTCTTTGTTGAAGAACAGTTGGGACGTACCGTCTTCGTAGAGGTGGTCGGCTTCTTCTTCCAGATTTTTGATTTGTTTTGCATGAATACGAACCTGATTGAGGTTCTTTAAATTAGATAATTTGCTACAGGCCAGTCTGACTTCGGTTGCCGCCTTTTTGACGGTGCTTGCCAGATTGGTTGTCGAGGACGGCAGCACTTCTGGCGAAAAAAGATATACTTTTTGGGCAACCCGGTTAATGGCGTCGGTCGAATCATCAATTTCATCCGCTAACGCAGCGATATCTTCCCTGTCAAAGGGCGTAATAAAGGTATTATTCAATTCTTTGAATATTATTGCAGTAACTTTGTCTCCTACCAGTTCTGCATCTTTGATGGCTTTACACAATTCGGCTCTCCGATCGTTATTTTCCGGGGCAAACAGTTCTGCCACAAGACCGCCCGCCTTTTCCAATACGGCAGCCGCTTCATTTAATAAACCAAAAAACTTGGTCTCCTTAGGCGTAAAGATACTTAAAATTGAATTTAGATTCATAGTGCGTAATTTTTAATTGTAACATTTATATTCATAATCAATCAGGGTTATTTTGCAGGTACTTTGTGTCTGAGGTACAGCGTTCCATTCGTACACACAAGCCGGACGGCGTGTATATGAAGTTCCTCTTTACTATGTCATTACTAACAATTCTCACGTTTCTTTGAAGATTGTGATGCAACTTTCATGCTGCGAAGTTACAACTTTTTTTACATTGGAAAAGTATAAAAAGAAATATTTTTCTGATTTTTTTTTATACCTTTGGCATAGAATTGAAATAGTGACGATTAATGATGAAACTCCTTCACACAGCCGACTGGCACATCGGCCAGACCTTTTACGAGTATGACCGCAAGGCCGAGCACCTGCAATTCCTTGCCTGGTTAAGACGGCAGATCAGTGATTTATCGGTCGATGCCCTGTTGATTGCCGGCGATGTGTTCGACAGTCCGAATCCGTCTGCCGAATCGCAACGGATGTTTTACCGGTTCCTGCGGGAGGTCACGTCCGAAAATCCGCAGTTGCAGGTGGTGATTATCGCCGGGAATCATGATTC
>JAISJX010000420.1 GCA_031261145.1 Tannerella sp. | reverse complement strand
TCCACCATGCTGGCGCCGGACACCATCCGGCAGTTCATCCTGCCGCAGCACAAACGGGTGATTGACATCGTGCACCGTTCGGGCAAGAAATTCCTGCTGCACTGCTGCGGAAACATCTTTGACATCATGCCCGACATCCTTGCCAACAACATCGACGCCAAACATTCCAATGAAGACCAGATTTCGCCTTTCGAGGTATGGATAGAGAAATACGGAGACCGCATCGGCCTTTTCGGAGGATTTGACATGAATGTCCTTATCCAAAATTCTTACGACGACGTTTTCAGGAAAGTGATGGACGAAGGGAAACGGTTTCGCTCCATGACTAAAGGCTACGGGCTGGGATCAGGAAATTCCATCCCGGATTATATGAGTATCGACGGATTCCAGGCCATGATCGACGCCGTATTTGAACTCCGGAAACAGGAAAAACACTGATTTTTTAAAAAAAAGTTATCAGGAGAAAGTATTTTTGTATAACGCTCTTATTGTGCAGTATTACAGGCAGCATGACCCTTCGGGCGCAGGAGCAGGAATTGACGCATTACGTAAATACGTTGCAAGGGACTAACTCGAAGTTGGAACTGACACACGGAAATACCTATCCTACCACGGCGCTTCCGTGGGGTATGAACTTCTGGACACCGCAGACCGGCGAGAATCGCAGCGGCTGGATTTACCAGCATTTCCGCGATTCTATCAGAGGTTTTCGCCAGACACACCAGTGCAGTTCGTGGACAAACGACTATGCGGCGTTCTCCCTCATGCCGGTGTCGGGAACACTCGAAGTGAACCAGTACAAGCGGTCGGCGAAGTTCAGCCACAAGCAGGAAACCGCCCATCCACACCCTTACAAAGTAACGTTCGACAACAAAGTTACCGCCGAAATGTCGCCAACCGAAAGAGGCGTTTACATGCGGTTTAAGTTTCCCCGAAAGGAGTCTTATGTAGTGATAGATGCAAATAACGGCGGGAGTATGGTACGGATTATTCCCGAAGAACGTAAAATCGTGGGCTTCTGTAAAAACGCCAATCATAGCGTACCCAAAGACTTTGCCAACTATTTTGTGATCGTTTTTGACAAGCCCTTTGTCCAATATGGAACCTGGGAAGGAAAAAACGATGAAGTCACCTTGGGGAGCAGTCAATTGGAAGCAGGCTATGCGGGTGCGGTTGTCCGGTTCAAGAACGGGGAGACGGTGCAGGCCAAAATAGCCTCTTCGTTCATCAGCATCGAACAGGCTGAATTGACCCTGAAACAGGAACTCGCCCCTTATTCTTCGATAGAAGAAGCAACGGCAGCCGCCCGGAAAGTATGGAACAAGGCGTTGAACAAAGTACAGGTCGAAGGAGGCACGGAAGAAAAAAAGGCTACCTTCTATTCCTGCCTTTTCCGCTCCATGCTTTTCCCCCGCAAATTCTACGAACAGGACGCCGGCGGAAATGCGGTCTATTACAGCCCGTATGATGGGAAAATCCACCAGGGCGAGATGTTTACCGACAATGGTTTCTGGGATACGTTCAGGGCGCAGTTTCCGCTCAATGCGCTTTTGCATCCCGAATTTCACGGGAAATACATCAAAAGCCTGATAGAAGCCTACGACCAGAGCAACTGGCTGCCGTCGTGGTCTTTTCCGGGACATCAAGGGGGAATGATAGGCAACCATGCCGCTTCGCTTATCGCCGATGGCTGGGCGAAAGGATTTCGCGACTACGACCCGACCCATGCGCTGGAAGCGATTCTGCATGAAGCGACCAACAAAGGCCCCGGCGGCCCGGCTAACGGACGCGACGGGTGGAAAGAATATTTCTACTTGGGATATGTGCCTTACCCGCAATATAAGGAAGCCACAGCCAAGACATTAGAATACTGTTACGACGACTGGTGTGCAATGCAACTGGCATCGTTAAGCGGATCGGATTTTTATAAGAAAATATTTCAAAAGCAGATATTTAACTACAAAAATGTCTATGACCCGTCCGTCCGGTTTATGCGGGGACGGCAGGCCAATGGCGCATGGACACCGGATTTCGACCCGGTTGAATGGGGCGGGCCTTATACCGAAGGTAACGCATGGCATTACCTCTGGTCTGTTTTCCACGACATACAGGGCTTAATTGATTTGATGGGTGGCGATGCGTTGTTCACGGCAAAATTGGATTCCGTCTTTAGCGTACCCAACGACTTCAAGGTAGGCACTTACCGCCGTGTCATCCATGAAATGGCTGAGATGGTACTGCTTAACATGGGGCAATATGCACATGGCAATCAGCCGATACAACATCTGGTTTATCTGTACAACTATGCCGGACAACCCTGGAAATCCCAGAAATGGGCGCGTACGGTCATGGACAGGCTTTATAACTCCGGCCCCGACGGTTATTGTGGCGATGAAGACCAGGGACAGACGTCTTCGTGGTACGTCATCAGCGCTATGGGATTGTATTCCGTTTGTCCGGGCACAACCGAGTATGTCACAGGCAGTCCGCTTTTCCCGAAGATGACCATTCATTTGGAAAACGGAAAGACCCTGACGATTAAAGCGGAAAACAACAGTGACGAGAACGTCTATATCCAGTCTGCCGATTTGAATGACAAGCCTTTTACGAAGAACTACCTCACGTATGAAGAATTGATGAACGGCGGAACCATTCACTACCGGATGGGCGATAAACCGGCCCTTACAAGGGGCGTATCGGCGGAAGACCGCCCGTTCTCGGTTTCGGAAAGAAAATAAAAGGAGTGAAAATGCACATACAAAAGGTGAGTATCTCCAAACTATACTAATTAAAACCAATTATAGATGAAACAATTTAGTTCATTTCTTATTATATCCTGTGTAGCCCTTATGGGCTGCCGGGATACCGGAACATCAAACAAACAGTTGATGAAGAAAATACAAGCGGTGGATTTTTCGCATGTAAAGATTACGGACAATTTTTGGGCGCCCCGGCTGAAGAGCCATGCTACCACTACATTGGCTGTTTGTATTGATCAGATTGAGAACCAAACGGGCCGGATACGAAACTTCGAGAATGCCGCCAAAGGCGAGGGGGAACATTCGGGCATCTTCTTCGATGACTCGGATGTGTATAAGGCGCTCGAAGGCATTGCCTATACATTGAAGAATAATCCCGACCCCGAACTGGAGAAGAAAGCGGACGAGTGGATCGATAAATTCGCTGCTGCCCAGCAGCCCGACGGATACATCAATACCTTCTACACCCTGACCGGCCTGGAGAAACGTTGGCATAATATGGACAAACACGAGATGTATTGCGCCGGTCACATGATAGAAGCGGCGGTGGCTTACTGTCAGGCTACAGGGAAACGAAAGTTGTTAGATGTATCTATCCGGATGGCCAACCATATAATGGACACCTTCGGCCCCGGTAAACGTGATTGGGTACCCGGACATGAAGAGATTGAGTTGGCGCTTGTTAAACTTTACGGTGCGACAAAGGATGAACGTTATCTTGATTTTGCCAACTGGCTGCTCGAAGAACGCGGACACGGCCACGGAAGTAAAGGCGATGAGGGAAAATGGAACCCGGCATATTATCAGGATGACGCTCCGGTACGTGAAATGACCGACATTGCCGGACACGCCGTCCGCGCCATGTATCTCTATTGCGGGATGGCCGATGTGGCAGCCCTCAAGAGTGATACGGGTTATATTGATGCTCTGGACAGATTGTGGGATGATGTGGTTCTGCGCAACATGTACGTCACCGGCGGTATCGGCTCTTCGCATCATAACGAAGGGTTTACCGAGGATTACGACCTTCCGAACCATGATGCCTACTGCGAGACCTGCGCTTCGGTGGGGATGGTGTACTGGAATTGGCGAATGAATCAGTTCTCCGGCGACTCCAAATACGTGGACGTGCTGGAACGTTCGATGTATAATGGCGCGTTAGCAGGGATTTCTCTGGTGGGCGACCGTTTCTTCTACGTTAATCCGTTGGCTTCCCATGGAGACCATCACCGTCAGGCCTGGTATGGATGCGCTTGCTGTCCCAGTCAGGTTTCCCGCTTTCTGCCATCTATCGGCAATTATATTTACGGGGTATCGGAGCATGCAATATGGGTTAATTTATATATCGGCAATACGGCTGAGTTCGATGTCGGTAAAAACAAAGTGACGCTTCAGCAGGAAACCGATTACCCGTGGGATGGAACGGTAGAACTCACGGTGAAAGCGGTTAGCGCTCCGTTGAAGGATGAAATCAGGCTTCGTCTGCCGGACTGGTGCAGTTCTTATTCCATTGCTATTAATGGGAAAGTACAAACCTCTCATTTAATGGAAAAAGGCTATGCTGTCCTGAAACAGGAATGGAACGTCGGCGACCGGATTACACTAACGCTTGATATGCCGGTGGAAATAATAGCTGCCGATCCGCATGTAAAGGAGGATGCCGGTAAACGGGCTGTTCAACGTGGGCCGCTGGTTTATTGCGTCGAAGCGGAGGATAACGGGGGTGACTTCGAGAAAATCGCGCTTTCCCCCGAAACCAGATTCAGCGCCGTATTCAATCCCGGTTTATTGAATGGGGTCGTAAGCGTCAAAGCGTCTTCCGGCGACAGGGATATTACGTTTATCCCTTATTATGCCTGGGATAACCGGAAAGCAGGAGAGATGAAAGTGTGGCTTAAGTATTCAGAATCACCTGAATGAGCGTGTGCCGTAACAAAAAAGAGTTGGGATAAAATCCCAACTCTTTTTCCGTGATTCCGGTGCGATTCGAACGCACGACCCACAGCTTAGAAGGCTGTTGCTCTATCCAACTGAGCTACGGAACCGTCTTTTTGCGGGTGCAAAGATAAAAAAGGTTTTTGTTCTTACCAAAAATTATATTCATCCGAACAGAACAAATTTAAAAAAAACATCTTTTACGTTCTTTCATGACGCCGTTATAACAATGAATGCAGATATTCCCTCCCCGGAAAAGTGTATGTTTCTTTTTACGAACGGTAATATTTTCAGCGTTCAACTTCCGGTTTTCAATTAAATAAATTATCTTTGCCGCGTAGTTGTGAATTTAAAGGAGTTAAGAGAATGCTTGAGAACGTTTATTATGGAAATTCGCTTCGTGATTGGGGTATTTCGCTGCTGATTATTGTCGGCGCTCTTATCCTGAACAGGGTGATCCGGCTATTGAATCAGCGGGTGGTTCAGCGGATAGCGGTAAAAAATAAAACCCGGTATGCCGATGTCTTTTTTCAAGCCATCGAAAAACCGGTTATGTTGGGCGTACTGTTGATTGCGATATGGTTTGCGTCCAACCGGCTGGCTATGAGCGAGAGTTTGCAGGGCATGATTGCCAAGTCCTACCGGGTGCTGATTATCCTTAATTCGACCTGGTTTATGGCCCGCATAGCCGTCGCTTTCTTTGAAGAATACAACGACAGCAAAAAAACGCATAAGGGTATAGAGAACCGGTTATCACCGATTATTAAACGGGGGATACTTTTTATTATCTGGGTGTTTGGCATCGTCACGGCGCTCAATCATATCGGAATCGAAGTGACGACGTTGCTGGGAACACTGGGTATCGGTGGAATCGCCTTTGCGCTGGCTGCACAAGACACGATCAAGAATATTTTCGGTGGAATCACGATTTTGGTGGACCAGACCTTCAGTATCGGCGATACCATCCGGTTTGACACCATTGAGGGAACGGTCGAAGACATCGGGCTTCGGAGCACGCGCATACGGACGCACGATAAATGGCTCGTGACGATACCCAACTACAAGATAACCGACGCCCAGGTAATCAATATTACGAAACGTCCCGCCTGCCGCGTTCTTACGACCCTGGGACTGACCTACGACACAACGTATGAGGAGATGCAACAGGCGCTGGAACTGTTGAAAAAGATTCCCGAAACGGTTTCGGACGTACACCATAAAGATTTGGCGGCCACGTTCTCGGAATTTGGCGACTCGGCGCTGGTCATCACATTTATCTACTTTATCCGGAAATCGGCCAATATACGGGAAACGACCTCCAAAGTAAATTTTGAAATCCTCCGCACATTCAACGCCGCCGGACTGAATTTCGCCTTTCCATCGCAAACCGTCTATCTGGAAAACAACGCCGGGAAGGTTCATGTGTAACATCATTCAAAACACGATTCAATAAAATATGGAAGTTATCTACGAAGACAATCATCTGATTGCGGTAAACAAGACCTGCCACGAGATTGTGCAGGGCGACAAAACGGGCGACAGTCCGCTGTCGGACATGCTGAAAGCATGGTTGAAAGAGAAATACGCCAAACCGGGGAATATCTTTGTCGGGGTGACGCACCGTCTGGATCGTCCCGTGACGGGCGCTGTCGTCTTCGCCAAGACGAGCAAAGGGCTTCTGCGGATGAATGAGTTGTTCCGTTCGGGCGAAATCAAAAAGACCTATTGGGCTATCGTCCGGAATGCGCCGCCGAAGCCGGAAGATGAACTGGTTCACTGGCTGGTTCGCAACGAACAACAGAATAAGAGCCTCGTTTATGATACGGAAAAACCCACAGCCAAGCAAGCCATCCTGCATTACCGCCAGATAGCGCGTTCGGACAACTATTATTTGCTGGAAATCGAATTGAAGACCGGCCGCCATCACCAGATACGCTGCCAGTTGGCAAAGATAGGCTGTCCGATTAAGGGCGATTTGAAGTACGGCGCCGATCGTTCCAATCCCGACGGCGGTATCAGCCTGCATGCACGGCAGATTGCCTTTATCCATCCTGTTTCCAGGAAAGCGGTTGAGATTACGGCGCCTGTCCCCGGAGATAATTTGTGGACAGCTCTTACGGCAGGCGTTTCAACGATTTAAACCGTGCAAAGAGATGGAATACCCGAAAAAAATCACCTCCTTCCTGCAAGATTGTGGCGGCCGGTATTTTTTTACTCTGAAAAAATACATACCTTTGTGACGTCAAACAATAAAAATGGAAAAAGGCAGTAAACAGAGTGACTTTCTTCAATGGATTATAGGGATAGGGGATTTAATCATATTAAATGCCCTGTTTTTCTTAATATACTATGAATTAGACAGTTTCTACACGCGGGAGATTACCATTCATCTGCGTGAAATCGTGTTACTGTTCAATTTCTGTTACTTTTTCGCCCTCTACCTCGTTCCGATGAAGTTGCATCAGTCGGTCGTTTTCCTGGACAAGATTGTCCAGCGGTCGTTCTCACTGATAACCATCCATACCATTTTCTTTGCCACCTGCCTCGCGTTCCTCAATGTGGCCGACAATCTGACGACCTTCCTCGTGGTCTATTACGTCGCCAATGTCATCGGCTTTTCGCTCTGGCGGATAGCGGTTCGCGTCATGGTCAAGCTGTACCGCCGGAAAGGGTATAACATCAAGAACATCATCATTATCGGCGCCGGTAAGAACGGAATGGAACTCTACCGCGTGATTAAAAACGACCTCTCGTACGGATTCAACGTGCTGGGATTCTTCGATGACAACGAAATGCTGAAAGACATCCTGCCCAACTACCTGGGACGAATCGACGAGATGGAAACCTTTGTCCGCGATCACGACATCGACGAAGTCTATTGCACCATCCCCGGCACAAGCAGCGAGAAAATATCCGAATTGCTCTCGTTTGCCGAGAAGAATATGATTCGTTTCTATATCATACCCGAATTTTACCGGAACATTAAAAAGAGTATGGTGTTGGAAATCATGGAATCCGTTCCCCTGCTATCCATCCGGAACGAACCCTTGCAATCGCTTCATAACCGGGCGTTGAAACGCTCCTTTGACCTCGCATTCTCTTTGGGGGTGCTCGTTATTTGTTATCCCCTGCTGTATCTGGTGGTCGGTATCCTTATCAAGATCAGTTCGCCGGGGCCAATCCTGTTCAAGCAGAAGCGCACCGGCATCTACGGGCAGGTATTTGAATGTTACAAGTTCAGAACCATGAAACTGAATAAAGACGCCGATTCCATGCAAGCCGTCAAGGATGATCCCCGGACGACGAAGTTAGGAAGTTTCCTGCGGCGAACCAATCTGGACGAGTTCCCGCAGTTCGTGAACGTCTTCAAAGGCGATATGTCCGTCGTCGGGCCGCGTCCACACATGCTGAAGCATACCGAGCTTTATTCTACACTGATCGACAAATACATGGTGCGTCACCTCGTGAAACCCGGAATCACCGGATGGGCGCAGATTATGGGCTACCGCGGAGAAACACGCACCCTCGAACAGATGGAAGGCCGCGTCAAACGTGACGTCTGGTACATCGAGAACTGGTCATTCTTCTTAGACCTGAAGATTATCTTTGTGACGGTAGTCAATATGTTCAGAGGCGAAAGAAACGCATATTAAAAGATTGTAGAGACGTGGCATGCCGCGTCTCCCACCGCCGCAAAAGTAACCTCCAATCTCCCTGCATGGTTGAGTTGAGACTGCGGAGCCTGTTCTGTAAGAATCTCTCGCAGTGACGAATACTCGCACAACGTCATTGCGAGGTACGAAGCAATCCAGTTCCAGACAAATGTCCTTTTCCTGCACCCAGAATGAGACCGGATTTTAATTGAACTTGCGCAAAAGCGCCTGAAATAGCGAACACAAAAATGAGCAATAAAA
>JAISJX010000409.1 GCA_031261145.1 Tannerella sp. | reverse complement strand
CCTGATGATCAGCAATATTTAATGTAATGCTAATATAATTTTCACTTTTTCCCTAAAACGGGTAAAGGCATTTTGTCAATTCAACACAAATGATTTATATAGCGGCTTGGGAGGAGCTTAACAAGATTAAAATTACCGGTGTGCGTAACATGAGTTACTAACCAATAAAAAGTATGCCTATGAAATAAACCAACGATTCGAATGCAAATGCCGGATTATAATATGTGCACAGTGTCCCGGCGCGATTAAAAAAACAAGTAAATTAAAGTAGTTAAATTTAAATCATTACAAGTGTATGATAAACCGACTTCAGATTAACCTGACAAATCTCTTCCTGCTTGTTGGAATCGGGGTTAGCCATGCCACGGCTACCTATTCTCAAGCTACTCAAGTGTCATTTTCAGTTCAGCAACAAACACGCACCATTACCGGTACGGTGACGGACGATTCGGGAGAATCCCTGATCGGTGTGAATGTGTTGATTAGCGGGACGACGAACGGTAATATTACTGACGCCAATGGTAAATTCAGTCTTACCGGTGTTTCGTCAAATGCTACCTTAGTTGTCAGCTATGTGGGCTATGTCACCCAAAAAATTCCCGTTGGCTCTACGAATACGTTCACCATCACGCTGAAAGAAGATTCGCAGGCGTTGGAAGAAGTAATCGTTGTCGGATACGGCACTCAGAAGCGGGAAAGCTTATCGGGCGCTATTACGGCTATCCGGGCAGAAGAAATCACCACAACGAAAACAGAAAACTTAATCACCAACCTGCAAGGGAAGATGCCGGGCTTGCTGATTCGCCAACAAACGGGTGAACCGGGTGAGTTCAATAATATGGTCAGCATCCGTGGATATGGCGAACCGCTTATTGTTATCGACGGCGTAACCCGTAGCCGCGAAGGGGTTGCCGAATTAGCGCAGTTGAACTCCGAAGACGTGGAAAGCATTTCTATCCTCAAAGATGCTTCAGCCGCTATCTACGGGATGAATGCCGCCAACGGTGTGATTATCGTGACCACAAAGAAAGGGGATTCCGGCAAAGCCAAATTCTCCTATTCCGGTATGTACGGTATGAAAGTGCCGACAGGGATGGAACTGACGGTGGATGCATATACCTATCGTTTGATGGCCAACGAAATGCAGCGGAACATCGGGGGTATGCCGACGTATGACGACGACTTGCTCGAAAAGTATAGAACGAATCAACCGGGATATACCGATCACGACTGGATTGGGGAGTTCATGTATGATATGGTTCCCCAGCAAAGCCACAACTTCTCTGTCAGAGGCGGAACAGACAAGGTACGCTATTTCACGAGTTTGAACTATACGGAAGACAACGGTCTTTTGAAAAGCGATATCCAATACTACAAACGGTATAACTTCCGGACCAATGTATCAGCCGATTTGTCGAAAGACCTGACGATGAACGTTTCGGTTTCCGGCCGCGTAGATAAACGGCAACAGGGACGGGAAGATTTCCTCTGGACCTATAAAACGCTGGTTGTAAACGACCGCGGTATCGGTTGGCACACGATGGCCAATGAAAAGCACTATTCGGCTATCGCTCCTGAAAATAAGAATGCGGCTGCCCTGGTAGATCCCGATGTGGATGGATACCGTCGTAACGACAATCTGAATGCTTCGTCGCAGATTGACCTCACCTATAAGGCGCCTTTCCTGAAGGGATTGGATTTCCAGGTATTAGGATCTTACAGCATCAGAAACGGCAATCAGTCCGGATTGACCAGAGCGTATAATCTCTACGATTATTATACCGACGATTTTATCACCACTACCGGTTCGGATAGCTATTATAACCGGATAGACCTCTATCAAAAGGCGTATATACGTTTGATGGCCAATTATGCAACTACCTATCAGGATCATACATTCAGCGTCATGGGCGCAATGGAAGCTTCCCGCGAACGTTTCGACTGGGTAAGGGGTCAACGTCAATACAGTGATATCTATACTCATGATATCCTGAACCAGGGTTCTTCTACGACGGCTTCCAATGATGGTCTTCGTGAGTTCAGGCGGTTGGCCGCTTATTTCGGCCGTTTCAACTACGACTATAAACAGAAGTATCTGGTGGAAGCCGTGATCCGTTACGACGGCTCGTACCGCTATGCTCCCAGCAAACGATGGACGCTATTCCCCTCGGTAAGCGCCGGATGGCGTCTGTCTGAAGAAGGCTTTATCAAGGACATCCTTCCTTTTGCCGATAACCTCAAGTTGAGAATTTCTTATGGCGAAAGCGGCCGGGATACGGGTAGCCCGTATCAATATGTCGCCGCTTATACCGGTAATGACAATCGCGGGTATGTTTTCGACGATGGCTCTTTAACCATTGGAATGTATCCTCCGGGCGTAGTGACCGACCAATTGTCGTGGGTGACTTCCAAAATCTCCAATGTCGGTGTCGATTTTGATTTCTGGAATGGAAAATTAGGCGGTTCGTTCGACTACTTCCAACGTAAAAATACAGGTATCCTGGCCACCCGCCAATCGTCCATCCCCAACACCTTCGGCGCTTCATTCTCCGACGAAAACATCAACTCCGACATGAACCTCGGGATGGTAATCGCTTTGACACACCGGGGCAAAATAGGAAAGGATTTCTCGTACTCCATTGGTGCGAATGCAACCTTCTCACGCACCAAACGGTTGCATGTGGAAAGAGCGCCTTTTACCAGCCAGTGGGACAGATGGAGAAACGGAAACGAAAACCGTTTGACGGGTCGCTCCCTGATTTATACCTACGATGGCCAATATACCTCGTTGGAGCAATACGAAACAGCTCCGTTGATGGGGGGTACGCAAGGTAATTCCAAAATATTGCCGGGTAGCTACCGCCTGTCCGATAACAATGGCGATGGCCGGATAACCGGCGAAGATCAACTATACAATAACTGGGCTTATGGCACCAACGGGTATGTTTCCGGTGACAATAGAACGGATCAGCGTATCAATCCGCCGCTTCAATATGGTTTCACCCTGGCGGGCGAATACAGGAATTTCGACCTGAATGTGCTTTTTCAAGGCGCCTCGCTCTATTCGATACAGTATTCCAATGACGACATCTGGGGCTATGGACGCTATCCGACCTTGCATAAGAAATTCATAGACCGCTGGCATCCGGCCAGTATCACCGACGATCCGTACGATCCGGCTACCTCGTGGATCTCAGGGTATTATCCTGCTATCCGCAGCAATCGCGATAATACCGGCGACGGCAATGTCATTGATGTTTGGCGCCCCTTAGCCACCTACCTGCGTATAAAAAATGTGGAAGTAGGCTATACCATCCCCCGGGCAACGCTTCGGAAAATAGGCGTCGGCGGTATTCGCGTCTTTGTGAATGGCACCAACTTATACACGTTCTGTAAACGCGAACTGCGAAGCGCCGACCCTGAAAGACAGGAAGCCGACTGGAATGCCAACCTGGCGTATCCGATCATGAAAGCGGTGAATCTCGGTGTGAACATTAATTTTTAATACGGAATGATTATGAAAAAGAAGATTTTAAAAAGCAAAATAGCCGTTATTATTGCATTCTTCCTGACCCTCAGTGCAGGTTGCAACGATTTCCTTCAGCTCGAATCGTTAGAGAAGGTGAGCGCTGATCAATTGTTATCCAGCGAAGAAGGTTTGCGGACGCTCTTAGCCGATTTGTATAATTCCGCGCCCATGGAAGATTTTAATTTCCGCTGGGATTGGGGTTTCAATCGCCGCGGTTGGGGTCAGGGCGTCAGTGAACTCGTGATGACGTCGATGATGACGGACGAAAGTGTTCAAAGCGACGGAGGACACGGTGTGTCAACTCCGGGCGGCCAATATTTCGATAATAGCGACGCCGAGAGCGACGGAGATAACGACAGCCGCAATGGAGCCTATAAGCGGAACCGCGATGTAAGCATCTTCCTTGAAAATATCGAAGAAGCTAAAAATGCCGGTACGATCAATGAGGCCACCTTTAACCGCCTGAGCAGTGAAGCGCACTTTATTCGCGCCTATATCTACTTTGGATTGGCCAAAAGGTATGGAGGCGTTCCCATCATCGAAAACCTGCAGGATAACGACTATGTTCCCGGATCGGATAATGCGGCTCTGTTTGTTCCGCGCCGCACCGAGAAGGATACCTGGACATTTATTTTGAAAGAATGCGATTTGGCGGTTGCTCATCTGCCGGAAAAAGCATCTTCTGCGGACGGCATTTACCGCGCCACTAAATGGGCGGCCTACGCCTTAAAGTCGAGAGCGGCTCTCCACGCAGCGTCTCTGGCTAAATACTGGAACCGTGCGCCCTTAGCCGGCGAAGCTGCGACACAGAATTTAGTGGGTATGGCGCCGGCTGACGCCGCATTTTTCTACGACGAATGTCTTTCGGCTTCCAGGGAGATTATCGATCATTCGGGTCATTCGCTCTATATGCCGAATCCGGCCAGCCCCGAAGAAGCAGCGACCAATTTCCAATACCTGTTTCTGACCGCCAACGACGAGATTATCTTCAGCCGCGCCTATTTAGACGGAACAACGATTCAAAGGCAAGGACACGATTACGATATCCGGTATAGTCCGGCGCAATCCAACCCCGGTTTCCACAAATTCGGACGTTTCTCACCCACCTTGGATATCGTTGATTTGTTTGAAGACTATACCGACGACGGGACAGGGAAAAGCGCCCGGATCGTGACGCGCACCGACGGGAAAGAAGATTTCTATACCCCGAATCCGAATAATCTGGATGTAAACATTCCGTTCAAAAAGTATGACGATTTGTATGAACCGTTCAAGAATAAAGATGCACGGCTTTTGGCCAGCATCATCGTTCCGGGCGCTACGTATAAGAGTACAAAGATTGTGATGCAAGGCGGTTTGATCGGCAAAGGCGGCAATGTAACCGTCTATGCTTCCGGTAGCGAAGTCGGCCAGGATGGAAATACCTATTACACGTATGGCGCAGAAAGCGCAGCCGGTTATTCCGGTTTCTTTGCGATGGGCCGCAGCGACGATGCGAATTTCTCCTGCTCGGGCTTCTCCGTGCGTAAATACCTGGCTGAAAACAAAACTGTGGCCGGCGTGGAACGGAGTTCTACCACGCCGTGGATTGACTTCCGTTTGGGCGAAATCTATCTGAATTATGCCGAAGCCGTTGTCGAAAGCGGCAAAGGTGATCAGGCTGCTGCCGCTCAATACATCAATGCGCTGCGTAAAAGAGCCGGTCATAAGGATAATATTCCCCTGACGCTCGACAATGTGTTGAAAGAACGCCGGGTTGAGTTGGCCTTTGAAGGCTTGCGCTATTGGGATATGTTTCGCCGCCGCGATTATCATACCTTCTTCACTTCCGGCAGACGTCATGCTTTAGTTCCGATGATCGACCTTCGCGAACCGGCGCCTAAATACGTTTTTGTACGGGTCAATCTCTATTATGACGAGCAGGCCGGCGGACGCACCTTTAATCCGGCGGACTATTATTTCTCTATTCCCGGAACAAACACGAACAACCTGGTGCAAAACCCCGGACATTAACCTCTAAAAAATAATGAGATATGAAACGCATATTCAATATATTGCTGCTCCCTTTTTCTGTTTTCGCATTGTCATCATGTGAAATATTTGAGATAGACAACTACGATGGCCCCAATGCTTCTTTCTACGGAGGAATCAAAGATGCGGCAACCGGCGCGCTGGTCGAAACGGACATACAGAATGGCTCTGCGATTCGCGCCTACGAATTGGGATGGCCTACGGAAGCTGCCTTGACGTGGTATATCATGCAGAGCGGGGAATTCCGGAATGACCTGGTGTTTTCGGCCCATTATAAAATTGAATTTATTAATGGCAACTTCTTCCCATTCACGATTGATGATCTGGAAATCAAGAAGGGCGACAACCAGCATGACTTCGAGGTGACGCCCTATATCCGGGTGCAAAACGCAGATATCAAAAAAGAAGGGAATACGATTGTGGCTACGTTCAGCCTGCAAGCCGGTAAACCGGAAGTGAAGCTGAGCGGTATTCGCCTGTATGCTTTCACGGATATCTATGTGGGTGAACAAGTCAAGTTTGAAACGCAAGGATCCAATTTCAGGCAAACGTTCAGTCCCGCCAGGGATATAGATAACACCACGTACAGGCTCACGATTGATTTGGGCGAAAATACGGATTTGTTTAAATACAGCCGGAATTATTATTTCAGGGTAGGCGCATTGGCCAGTGTATCGGGCGTCGGTACGGTTCGGTACAACTATGCCCCTCTTGTTGTAATACCCTTGTAAACAAGTAAGACAGGGGGTGGGAGAGTGAACTGCTTTTTCCACCCCTTTTTGTAGCAAACCATTTAATACTCTCATAAAAAACACAGAATAAATGAACAGAATAAAAACAATTTTAATAGCGCTTGCGTGTGGTTTCATTTGTATCCAACTCCATGCGGTGCAACTTGAGTCTGTATATACCCAGCGTCCGGATGACCCGGAAGCCTTTTATTTTACCCCTGAAAACTATCCAATCAAGGCGGATGGCAAGACAGACGTATCCGAAGCTTTGCAAGCCGCCATCAATCAGGTGAAAAGAGAACGGAATTTCGGCATTCTCTTTGTCCCGGAGGGAAAATATCTGATCAGCAAAACCATCTACATACCGGGTTCTATCCGTTTGATTGGCTATGGCAGGAAACGACCGGAGATTATTCTGGCCAAGAACTCGCCCGGTTATCAACAGGAAGTACCGGCCGATAAGGGAAAAGCCAACTACATGTTTTGGTTCACAGGCGGACTTGTGGAAGCCGGGCAGGCGCCCCGTGATGCCGGAGCCGGCACGTTCTACAGTGCCATGTCTAATATCAACCTGCGGATTGAAGACGGAAATCCGCATGCTGTGGGTTTGCGTACACACTATGCCCAGCATAGCTTTATCAGCCATGTAGCCGTCTATACCGGAAAAGGAAAAGCCGGTCTGTTTGATGTGGGAAACGAACTGGAAAACGTCGCCTTCTTTGGGGGCGATTACGGTATTTATACGACCAAGGCTTCTCCGGGTTGGCAGGTAGCGATGATTGATTCTTATTTTGAAGGACAACGCATAGCGGCTCTTCGCTGCCAGGAATCCGGTTTGGCAATGGTGAATATTCAGGTAAAGAACGTACCGACGGTCTTCGACATCGATCCCAACTACGCCGATCGTCTGTATGTAGAGAATAGCCGTTTCGAGAATGTGAGCGGACCGGCTATTGTCATCAGCAACGAGAATAACAGCAATAATCAGATTACGCTGCGGAATGTGGATTGCGTCGGTGTGCCCGTTTTAGTCAAATACAGCCGCAGCAATACCGAAACGACTGTCAGCCATAAGATGTACCGGATCAGGAATTATGCGCATGGTCTCCGGATGGAAACAATCGTTGCCCGCCCGGAATACCGCACCACGATAGACGTGGAACCGGTACGGAAATTACCGGCTGCTTTGGTACGCGATATTCCCGCGCTTCCGGCTATGGAAACATGGGTGAATATACGCGACCTGGGAGCGAAGGGCGACGATGCAACGGACGACACGCAAGCCTTCCGGGACGCTATTGACAAATATGACGTCATCTATGTACCGCAAGGCTGGTACCGCATTTCCGAAACCTTAAAAATGAAACCCAATACCCGCCTGATCGGGCTTCATCCTTTCGGCACACAGCTCCGGTTAGCCGAGAGTACGCCTGCTTTTAGTGGCTTCGGCGCTCCGAAAGCCCTGCTGGAATCATCGACAGGAGGCACGAATATGCTGAATGGAATCGGCATAAATACCGGCGCCTACAATTACAGGGCTGTCGGTGTGAAATGGATGGCGAACGCCGGTTCGTATCTGAACGACGTGAAGTTTGTCGGCGGACATGGCGGAATGAGCAAACCCCGGGACGCTGCGGCATCCCCCGGACAACAGCCACCCCGGAATATGAATCGCATCAGTTCGCCCGCCAACCCCATTGCCGCACAAGGCATGGATCAGGCATGGGACAATCAATACTGGAGTTTATGGATAACGGATAACGGAGGAGGTACGATTAAAGACGTATGGACGGCTTCCACTTACGCCCTGAATGGTCTGTACATGAGCAACACCCGGACGCCGGGACGCATTTACGCCATGTCGCTGGAACATCATGTGAGGAATGAAGCGCATTTCAAGAACGTATCCAACTGGAAAATCCTGTGCTTCCAGTTGGAAGAAGAAAGCCGGGAAGGTACGCAATGCCAGCCGGTCGAAATGGAAGGTTGCTCAAACATTACCTTTGCCAATCTGTATATGTTCCGCGTTATACGTATCAACGAACCCTATCCGTATTCCATTCGCGTGTGGGAGAATTGTGAGAATATAGAGTTTGTCAATCTGCACAACTACTCTCAAATTAAATATACAACCGATAATCCGCTATACGACGTCAATAAGGATATCGAGGTGCGCCCCTGGGAACTGCAGCAATTGATTGTCACGGGTAAAGAACCGCGCCGGACGCCCTTAGTCAATGAAACCGGTAAAGTGCAGCAATTAGCCGCCGGCTTTGAATTTGCCGAAGGAATCGCGCGTGACAGCAAAGGC
>JAISJX010000389.1 GCA_031261145.1 Tannerella sp. | reverse complement strand
ATTTATTGGGCGCAGCCGGAGCTATTGAAGCGGCGGCATCCATCCTGGCCATAAAAGACGGCGTCATTCCTCCGACCATTAATCATGCCGAAGGAGATAATGACCCTGAAATCGATTATAACTTGAACTTTACCTTTAACAAAGCCCAGAAAAGAGAAGTGAAAGCCGCTTTGTCCAACACGTTTGGATTTGGTGGCCATAATGCAAGCGTGATAGTGAGGAAATTTGAGAAATAAAGGATTCAAACAGCTTTATATAAGGCTCTTTTGTGGAAAGAAAGAGCCTTATTTATCTTATTACCGCATGTTAGGATTTTATCCCAACGACATTCAACTTTTTAAACAGGCATTTACCCATCGTTCGTCCTCGGTGGAAACCAAAGACGGGAGATGGAAGAATAATGAACGGTTGGAATTTTTGGGAGACGCTGTGTTGGATGCGGTCGTAGCCGATATTATCTATAAACAGTTCCCAAACAAAAAAGAGGGGTTTATGACGAATACCCGCTCTAAAATCGTTCAAAGAGGCAGCCTGAACCGGATTGCCCTCGAAATAGGATTGGACAAAATGATCGTCTCATCCACCAAAATAAGTTCACACAATAATTATATCTACGGGAATGCGTTTGAAGCGCTGATTGGCGCTATCTATTTGGATCAGGGCTACCGGAGATGTTGTGCATTTGTCAAGGAGCGGGTGATTGATGCGTATCTACCGTTAGAAAAGATTGCGCATAAAGAGGTGAATTTCAAATCGAACCTGATAGAATGGAGTCAGAAGAACAAATTGGAGATTCAGTTTAATCTGGTAGAATCCTCTATTGATCAGGACGGCAATCCGGTCTTTCAAAGCAATGTATCCTTAGTGGATAACCCCTTAGGGGTAGGTACCGGATATACCAAAAAGGAATCCCAGCAGTTAGCCGCTAAAATGGCCATCAAGAAAATCCGCAAAGATAAAGACGTCCAACAGTTAATCAGCGAACTGAAATTGAAGCAAAACGGGTTTAGCATAAGCGACTGCGAGTTCGGCGAACTTGTGGATGAAAACAAAAACTGATTTATTTCCTTCCGAAGTCGGCGGGAATCTCACCCCAGGCGGCTGTATCCCATTTCAGTATCCGGGTCGTGTATGTATTTTCTTTCAGCCATTTTTCGGCGCGTTCGATTAAATCAAAAATCGGCAGATTCGCAGCGGTCTGTTCTAATTTCGTTTTGCATAGTTTTTGTTGTATCCACGAAATGGCGTTCCGGCTGTCGGAGTACAGCGGGAGGTCCATGTTTTCCCGTTTCATCCACGCCAAACCATGTACTAACGCCAAAAATTCGCCTATATTATTTGTCCCCTGTCTGTACGGGCCGACATGGAAAAGTTGTTGGCCGGTAGCGACATAGACGCCCCTGTATTCCATATTGCCCGGATTGCCGCTGCACGCCGCATCCACGGCAATGCTATGGCGTATAAAGGTAGCGGCGGACGGAGACGCGGGCGTTTTTTTTATTCCCGGAGCCGGAGCTGTATATCCGTTTCGGTACGCATCCTGTGCTGCTTCCATCGAATCAAATGCTTTATATTTCGCATTTTCGTACCCCATGACCTGTGTTTTGCACGTGTCCCAGTTGTCATAAATGCCCGGACGAACGCCATTCCATACGACGTAAAATTTTTTCTTTGCCACTTTATCTGCTATTTTCTTTGCAAAAATACGGAATACTTAAAAGCGGTCAATGAGAAATTCAATTTTTTCTATATAAAAAATCAAAATGATTGGCGTATATTTACTACTTTTGTGATGGCAAATAACACAAGAGAGCATGCAACGTATTTTTTTGACAGGATATATGGGAGCCGGAAAGACAACGACGGGGAAAAGACTTTCGGAGCAGTTGGGGTTATCGTTTATTGATTTAGACCATTTTATCGAAAAACGTTATTACAAAAGCGTCCGTCAGATTTTTGAGGAAAAGGGTGAAGACGGATTCCGGGAACTTGAACGGAAACACCTTCGCGAAGTGGGCGGATTTGAAAATGTCGTGATTTCTACCGGAGGCGGGACGCCTTGCTTCCATGAAAATATGGATTTTATGAATCAGTCGGGGACGACGGTTTATCTGAAAGTGCCGGTCGATGAATTGGCCAAACGCTTGGAACAGGGTAAAAATATCCGTCCGGTGTTGAAAGGTCGCACGGGAGAGGAATTGAAACGGTTTATAGAAGAATCGTTGTCGAAACGCAGCCGGAATTATGAGCAAGCTCAAATCATCTTTGACGCTACAGCGGCCGGCTCAAAAACAAATATGACCGCATTAATCCGGCAAATTGAAAATGCCTCCGGCGATTTATAGATAGCAGGGCGTAAAAAAAAATGATAAATCAGGCTATTATTAGAAATAGAATGACTAAATTTGTGATTTATATAAGGTACGTAATTTGATAAAAGAAATGACAGAACAAGCAAAAGTAACAACGTTAGACCAAGTAGTTATCCGTTTTTCGGGCGACAGCGGCGATGGTATGCAATTGACCGGCACCATTTTCTCGAATCTGTCCGCCATCTTTGGAAATGAGATTTCTACGTTTCCGGATTATCCGGCCGAAGTGCGTGCGCCTCAAGGCTCACTCAGCGGTATTTCCGGTTTCCAGGTGCATTTGGGATCCAAAAAAATCCATACACCCGGAGATAAGGCAGATGTATTAGTGGCGATGAATCCGGCCGCTTTGAAAGTAAATGTAAAAAACCTCAAACCGGACTCCATCGTTATCATTGATACGGATTCTTTCCGGCAGAAAGACCTCGAAAAAGCCCAGTTTACAACCGATGATCCATTTAAGGAGTTAGGATTGAATAGTGTACAAATAGTAGCCGCGCCGATTTCGACGATGGTGCGCGACGGACTGACCGGGTTTGGCCTGGACAACAAGGCGGCATTGCGGTGTAAAAACATGTTTACGCTCGGTTTGGTTTGCTGGCTCTTTGACCGTCCGTTGGATAGCGCCATGCACCTGTTACAAAACAAGTTTGCCAAGAAACCGGCGATTGCGCAGGCGAATATTAAAGCCTTGACCGACGGTTACAATTACGGGCATAACATTCAGGCGTCCGTTTCGACATACCGGATTGAGAGTTCGAATATTACGCCGGGATACTATACGGATATCAACGGGAATACCGCAACGGCTTACGGGCTGATTGCGGCAGCCGAAAAGGCGGGATTGAAACTTTTTCTGGGCAGTTACCCGATTACGCCGGCTACGGATATCCTGCAGGAATTGGCTAAGCGCAAAGATTTGGGCGTCATAACGGTACAGGCCGAGGACGAGATTGCCGGTATTTGTACGGCTATCGGCGCCGGTTTTGCCGGATGCTTGGCCGCCACATCTACTTCCGGCCCCGGACTGGCATTGAAAAGCGAGGCTATCGGCCTGGCAATCATCGCCGAATTGCCTTTGGTTGTCATCGACGTACAGCGTGGCGGTCCTTCTACCGGCCTACCTACTAAAAGTGAGCAAACGGACTTATTACAAGCCCTGTACGGTCGTAATGGAGAAAGTCCGGCCGTCGTGATAGCGGCTTCCACGCCAACCGACTGTTTTGACGCTGCTTTTTGGGCGGGAAAAATAGCTGTTGAGCACATGACGCCCGTGATTTTATTGACCGACGCCTTTATTGCAAACGGCGCCGCTGCCTGGCGAATCCCTGATTTAGAGGAATATCCGGCCATTCATCCGAATTACGTCTCCAATTACGAGGACGACGCTCCGTGGAAGCCTTACCGGCGTAACCGCGAGACGCTGGTGCGTTATTGGGCTATTCCCGGAACGGAAGGTTTTGCCCACCGCATCGGCGGATTAGAAAAAGATTATGATTCGAGTGCGATTTCCACCGAACCGGCCAACCATCAGAAAATGGTGTTCACCCGGCAGGCGAAAATTGATAAAATAGCCGATGATATTCCTGCACTGGAAGTGACAGGCGATGAGGATGCCGACCTGCTAATCGTCGGATGGGGCGGGACTTACGGACATCTGTGCGAAGCGATGGAAATCATGCAGCGGAACGGCAAGAAAGTAGCGTTAGCCAGTTTCCGCTTTATCAGCCCGCTGCCGAAAAATACGGCGGAAGCGCTTTGCAAGTACAGGAAAGTGGTCGTTGCCGAGCAGAATAACGGTCAGTTTGCTAATTATTTACGCAGTAAGGTGGATGGGTTTAATCCGTACAAATTCTGCCGTATCAAAGGGCAACCGTTTATTGTGTCCCGTTTAGTTGAAGAATTTACAAAAATAATGGAGGCTTAAAAAAATGAATACAGACCTGAAATATACTCCCCAAGATTATAAAAGCGACCAATATGTTCGCTGGTGTCCGGGTTGCGGCGACCACGCCACCCTCAATTGCCTGCACAAAGCGATGGCTCAGATAGGCGTTCCCCCGCATCAGATGGCTGTTATCTCCGGTATCGGCTGTTCGTCGCGCTTACCTTATTATATGAATACCTACGGGTTTCATACGATACACGGACGCGGAGCCGCCATTGCTACCGGCGTGAAGACTGCCCGTCCAGACCTGAGTGTCTGGTTGATAACGGGCGACGGCGATTGTCTCGCGATAGGCGGGAATCACTTTATCCATGTCGTGCGGCGCAATGTCGATTTGAATATCGTGTTGATGAACAACAAGATCTACGGACTGACGAAAGGACAATATTCCCCGACCTCCGACCGTGGCTTCGTATCGAAAAGTTCGCCTTACGGAACGGTGGAAGACCCGTTTATCCCTGCCGAACTGACCTTGGGCGCACGCGGTACGTTCTTTGCACGAGCCATTGATGTGGATCTTCAGAATGTGACGGATATTATGGTTGCAGCAGCGCGCCATAAAGGCGCTTCTGTGGTGGAGGTGCTTGTCAACTGTGTTATTTTCAACGATGGAATCCATAAAAATATTGTGGACAAAGCCTATCGTTCCGAGAAAACGATTTTTTTGCGTCATGGCGAAAAGATGTTATTCGGGACTGACAG
This sequence comes from Tannerella sp., assembly GCA_031261145.1. Next base: position 4,283 of record JAISJX010000389.1, on the reverse strand, counting down.
GGAGAAAGGGCTTGTGCTGGATGGCTTGAAACTGAAAGCAGTAACCGTCGGACAGGATGGTTATACATTGGATGATATATTAGTGCACGACGCCCGTGAGAAGGATAACACGCTGCATACGATGTTGGCCATGATGGATGGCGAACTGCCCGTGGCGATGGGAATCATTCGCGATGTGGATGTGCCCGCGTATGACGCTTCTGTCGCGCAACAAATCAGCGACGTTCAGGCTAAGCAACCCACCCGTAAATTAAAGGATTTACTGATGCAACGGGAAATATGGGAAATCAAGGGATAATCCGGATACCGGAATAAAATACGTATTATGTCTGTTTTCCTGTCAACAGCAGGAAAATCAAAACGGGAAGCGTTCGCAGCGCTTCCCGTTACTGTTTTAGAACAATGATTTTGTTACAGAATATATTGTCAACTAAAACGGATACAAAGATAGGAATATAAAAGACAATACAGATGACAATTTATAAAATTATTGCCCGAAGTTTTGTCAATTCAAAAATATCAACTACTTTTGGGGTCAAATTACCCTGATTCATTTTAAATTATAAATTATAAAGCATGAAGAATAGAAAATTAAGAATGGGAATGGTTGGTGGCGGAAGTGACGCTTTTATTGGAGCTATTCATCGCCGTGCAGCCTTGATGGAAAATCACATCGAATTGGTATGTGGTTGTTTTAGTGTAAACCCGGAAATATCCAAAAGTTCGGGACTATCCTATTATCTGCCTGAAGATAGGATTTATAACACGTACCAGGAAATGTTTGAACATGAAATGACGTTGCCTGAAGGCGAACGGTTGGATTTTGTAACCATCGTTACGCCTAACCGCTTCCACTTTGAACCGGCTATGATGGCCTTGGACAGGGGCATCCATGTGGTAGTTGATAAACCGATGACCTTCTCGCTGGAAGAAGCCAAACTCCTACAGCAGAAAGTGGAGGAAACCGGTCTTGTACTGGCGCTGACGCATGTTTACACGGGTTATCCCGCAGTGAAAGAAATAAAAGCCCGCATTGCCAACGGCGAACTGGGCAAGCTGCGCCGCCTGTACGTTGAATATCCGCAAGGCTGGCTGGCAGAGCGTATTGAGTTGGCGGGCGGAAATAATGCCGGTTGGCGCACCGACCCGAAACTGACCGGTAAAGCCGGATGTATCGGCGATATTGGGACACACGCATGGCACCTGAGCGAATACGTCACCGGACAGAAAGTGACCGAACTTTGCGCTGAGCTGAGCACCTTCGCTCCCGGACGCCCGGTGGACGACGACGGAGCCGCATTCCTGCACTACGACGGCGGATTAAAAGGCGTACTGACCGCCTCCCAGATTGCCATCGGCGAGGCCAACAACATCAACATCCGCGTCTATGGCGAAAAAGGCGGCATCGAATGGCACCAGATGGACCCGAACCGGCTTATCCTGAAATGGGGCAATCGTCCGGAAGAAGTCATCCATGTGGGCGGTAATACCTACCTGGGCGAAGCGGCATTATGGGATGTACGCACCCCTGCCGGACACCCGGAAGGATTTATCGAATCATTCGCCAATATCTACCGGAACTTTGCGCTGACCGTTATCGCCAAACGCAACGGAGAAGAGCCGACAAAGGATATGCTGGACTTCCCGACCGTTTATGATGGCGTGCGCGGCATGCAATTCATTGAAACAATGGTAGAAGCCGGTTGGAATAACGATAAAAAATGGCAACAGTGGATTTCTTGAATTAGGTGTAAAATAGATTGATTGGGTGGTAAAGGTATGCAATTTGTGCTTTTTTTTCATAAAATTGAGCAGAAGTTTTGATTTATAACAAATAATGTTCTACTTTTATTGCCGATTTAAATAAACTGACTTTTAATATAATGACACGTAGCTCATATAGCTCATATTCTCCGCAGTCCCCAAAGAAAAGAAGAAAGGCTTTCTTTGGGGCCGGATTTGCATTGGGTATAATCCTGTTTATATCCATCTATCAAGTAACCGTCTATTACTCGACTGACGACTCGTGTATGAGTTGTCATGTCCACCCGAATGCAGACAGCAGTTGGAAATTATCAAAACATGTCAACAACCGTAGCGGAGTGAAAGTTCACTGCGTGGACTGTCATTTACCGCCCAAAAACCATACCGTGAGCCATTATGCGATGAAAGCGAAATTAGGTATAAAAGATGTATGGGGTTATTTTACAAAAGACAGCGCCGACTTCAATTGGGAAACCAGGGCTGAACTGGAACATGCGGTGAAATATATTCCGAACGAATCCTGCAAGGAATGTCATCAGAATCTTTTCCCCGAAGGTGTAACGGATGACGCTATCACAGCGCATTTATATTACGACGAAAATGAAAAGAAACTGAATCTGCAATGTATCAGTTGCCACTTGGACGCAGGACATTACAATCCGAACTACAGTCACGGCAAGATGACCGGCATTCCCGGCGGAGGCGTAACGGCGGTTTCCGGCCCTGTCTTCAATGCAGCGACCGTTGTGACCGAATTTGCCGACTATACGGAGCAAATACCGGGAACAACCGTATCGCTCAAGATGGTAGCCATTCCGGGCGGTATGTTCGAGATGGGCAGTCCGGACAAAGAACCTTTCCACAAAGCGGACGAATCGCCAGTGCACAGCGTCACCGTCGATGCGTTCTTTATGGCTGAGGTGGAAACGACCTGGGAACAATACTGGGCGTTCTACGGTAACACGATGAGCGAAGGACGCACCCCGCCCGAAACGGTTTACGCCAACAACAGCCGTCCGGATGTGGACGCTATTTCAGGCCCGACGCCGCCATTTGGTTTCCCCGATCAGGGATGGGGCTTCGGCGATCGTCCGGCCATCACGATGACGCATTATGCTGCGGAAACATTCTGCCAGTGGCTGTCGAAAAAAACAGGCAAAAAATACCGCCTGCCGACCGAAGCGGAATGGGAATATGCCGCCCGCGGAGGAACGGAAACGCCTTATTTCTTCTCCGGAAGTCCGAGAGATTTTTCCGACCAGGGATTCCGGCGCAAGTTCTTCGATGCGAAAACAGACAGTATCAGTTCGTATGTGATTTATACGAAAAACAGTAAAAACAAAACGCAGGAACCGTTTGAAATAAAACCGAATCCGTTCGGATTAAAGAACATGCTGGGTAACGTAATGGAATATTGCGCGGACAAATATGATCCCGAAGCCTACAAGAAGCTGGGAGAAGACGCCGTCAATCCGTTGATTACCGAAGGCGACGAATGGGTCGTGCGTGGAGGCAATTACACGTCCGATGCGGCTGATGTACGCACCGCAGCCCGTGATTACAGCCGGCACGATGCGTGGTTGAAAACCGACCCGCAACAACCCAAAAGTATTTGGTGGTATTCCGACATCCGGGGCATTGGCTTCCGGATAGTCTGTGAACCGGATAATTCAATTAAAATAAGATAAAATTTATTCATTCAAATTCTCAGTTATCATGAAGAAAGAAAACAGTATTAGTAGAAGATCGTTTTTGAAAAGTTCCGCATTAGTCGGAGCGGCAGGCGTAGTTGGAACCGGAGGCGCAGCCACCGTACTTACGTCTTGTGGAGGGGGAAGCGCCCCAAGTAATGTAAACAAACCGCTGAAAGAACCGGGAAGCTATTATGTGCCCGATTTGGTGGACTTTGCAGCCGATGGAAAAGAGCTGAAAGCCGGTGTTATCGGTTGCGGCGGACGTGGTTCGGGAGCAGCTTTCAATTTCCTGGCTGCAGCGAACGGAATTACCATTACGGCATTAGGCGACACGTTCAGCGACCGTATCGAAGAATTGGCCGGCAAGTTGAAAAAGGAGAAGAACATCGACATCCCCGCCGATAAACGTTTTGCGGGATTAGATGCTTACAAACAGGTTATTGACAGTGGTGTGGACATGGTTATCGTGGCAACTCCGCCGAATTTCCGCCCGATTCACTTCCAGTATGCCATCGAAAAGGGCAAACATGCGTTCCTCGAAAAACCCATCTGTGTTGATCCGGTCGGCTACCGTACGATTGTGGCTACGGCGAAACAGGCGGCTGCAAAAAACCTGTGTGTAGTTACAGGTACGCAACGCCATCACCAACGCAGTTATGTGGAATCCTACAAACAAATCATGAACGGCGCTATCGGCGAAATCACCGGCGGTACCATTTGGTGGAACGGCGGTATGCTGTGGTGTAAAGACCGTGCACCGGGATGGTCGGATGGCGAATGGATGATTCGCGACTGGGTAAACTGGACTTGGCTGTCGGGCGACCA
>JAISJX010000282.1 GCA_031261145.1 Tannerella sp. | reverse complement strand
ATGATTCGGCGGAGCAATGTGCTGGTCACATTTGTGGCCGGGGCTGTGTTTTTCCATGAAAAAAACTTAAAGAACAAAGCTTTTGACCTGTTTCTTGTGTTATTAGGAATGATATTCTTATATTTGGGGACGAAATAAACAGGTTATTTAAAAAATCAAGGATTCAAAAATTCAATAATTCAAGGAGTTAGTATATGAGATATTTATTCTTTCTTTTACTTTATATATGGACGCTGCCGGTTCTGAAAGCGCAGGATATGGCTGCCTTTTTCATCAGTATGCCAAACGAAAACATCCTTCAGTTGGAAGAGGCGTGGCGGAAAGATCTGGTCGATTTGTACCGTTCGGGAAAGCCGGCGACGCTGGACAATACGATGCAGGGACGTTCGACATTGTTGAAATTGACGCCGGACTACCTGCTCTTGCAGTCGACCGAACGGAGTACGGTGGAAATAAAGTTCCTGCCGTTGATTAATAACACATTCATCGCCTGTGTCATAACGACGGTGAGTGCGCCCGTGGCTGACAGCCGGGTCGAATTTTTCACGACGGACTGGAAGCCGTTGGACGCCTCCGGTATATGGTCTCCGGCAACGGCAGACCGGTTTGTCAAGGAAAATGCGGACAAGCAGGACGCGGACTTTCGGGATGCGGTTTCCAGCTTGGATATAACCCTGATACATTACCGTTTGAATGTCGACGACGCCACTTTGACGGCGGAATATACAACCCCTGCGTACCTGAGCCTTGAAGACCGCGAGATGGTGAAACCTTTTCTGAAAGAGTCTCCAATTGTGTATCAGTGGAAAACCGGACGATTTGAAAACGAAAACAACCTCCCGTGAAAAAGATTCTTCTTTTCCCTGCGTCAATAAAAAGTAAACCGTATTTTGTCGTAATAAAACGGCGAACCGTATAAAATCATTCCGCTATAATTCTGATAGTTACTGCCTTGCTCAAAAGGCACAATCAGTTTCACGACAGAATTTTCACCCACATAGTTTAGCGAGGATTCCACACCCGTACTCAAAAGAGCCCAGGGAATAGTGCCTGCGTCTAACTGGGAGATGATATTTGAAGTGTACCCGTACATAAATTCAATCGGGTCATCCGAATTGGAGAAGTTAGAAAACGAGTTGATACTGTCTGCTTCAAAGAGAAACTTGCCGCTGCAACGCATCAGAATGGTTGTTTTGCCCAGGACAGGCCGGTTGCCGTTGCCGGAATCGACCACATTCAGGTAGACGCCGTTATCCAGCAAGACAAATTGTTTTTCACCGAAAACGCCGTTTGCCGGATACTTTGTCAATATTTCAAATCCTTCTGTAGCAATCAGTTTGTCAATCGCCCTTTTTTCATCCCGTTTCATTTCCGCATAGGATTTTGGTTTTTTACTACACGAGGATGTGAAAATTGCGCCTGCTATCATTATCAGAAGAAAAATCTTAGCTCTCATCTTTATTTCTTTATTTATGAAATTCAGTCGCAAATGTAGACAATATCCCGTACTAATTTTTTGAATATTCAATTTTTAACTAAAGGACGGGCGTTATGTGAAATCAAAGTGATATGTTCACGAGTTCATTTCCAAGTGTGTGCAAACCCTGTTTAATTTTTTCTATTTGCGCCTTACGGGGACGCGTGTCCGTATGCAGATAGCTCCACAGTTGCTTTTGGTGTATTCCGGTGATTTTTTCCAGACCGGACAGGGACAATATGCCGGAGTAATATTCGAGTAAACTTTTGGTATCGAATTTGTAAATGATTTCAAAATCATTATGCAGGAATGTTGGATATTCAATGCCTTTCTCAATGGCCGTTTGTTTGAAAAATTGCATTTGTCCCAACATATCTTTTTTGGCTTCTTCGGAAGTGCTTCCCATGCCGGAAAACATTTCGTTTTCACAATAGGCGCTATAAGTCCCGTCGCTTGCCCGTTCAATAATTGCTTCAATCTTTTTCATACCATTTTTATTTCGCTTGTTTTCCAGATGCCACAAAGGTAGAAAATTTTCTATTATTTGATGCGTAAACAACCGTTTTTTTATCCGGAAACAGAATATTTAACGGTTCATCGTCCGGTGTTTGACTTTTGAATTGTGTTACGGAAGGAACAGGTCACGCAAAAAAGTATATCCTCAACATCGGCATTGTACGAAGAATAGCTATATTTGCATGATAAAAATAAAACGTATGACACTCATAAAATCTATTTCAGGAATCCGGGGCACGATAGGCGGCAAGCCGGACGAAGGCTTGAACCCGTTGATCCTTGTGAAATTTACGGCGGCGTATGCCACCTTTATCCGTACCCGTGCCACCCGTGCGACAATGAACCGCATTGTCGTGGGACGTGACGCGCGTATATCGGGCGAGATGGTCAAATCCATTGTGACAGGGACGCTTACCGGCATGGGCTTCGATGTGGTGGACATCGGGCTAGCCACCACGCCGACGACGGAACTGGCTGTGGTGATGGAAAAAGCCTGCGGGGGGATTATCCTCACGGCCAGTCATAACCCGAAGCAATGGAACGCGCTGAAACTGCTGAACGAACAGGGAGAGTTCCTGAACGCGGAGGAGGGAAATGAAGTGCTAGCGCTGGCGGAAAGCGAAGATTTCACGTTCGCCGGCATCGACACGCTGGGGAAGGTCATTGTCGACAGTCGATACAAGGAACGGCATATCGAAAGCATATTGCAACTGGATTTGGTTGATGTGGAAGCCATCCGTTCGGCCAATTTCCGCGTGGCGATTGATTGCGTCAATTCAGTGGGCGGGATTGTGTTGCCCGAATTGCTGTATGCGCTGGGCGTGAAGGAACT
>JAISJX010000215.1 GCA_031261145.1 Tannerella sp. | reverse complement strand
TGAATGGACGTATCTATGGTTTTGATATTTCCGCTATTTTCAACTGGAGCTATGGAAACGATGTCTATAACACCGGTAAAATAGATTATACCACCAACAGCAGCAGTTCGCGCAACAATATGATTGCGGTGATGAAAGACGGCGCGCGTTGGACGAATCTCCTTTCGGATGGTACGATTTGCAACGATAATACAGCGTTAGCGGCAATGAATGCCAACACTACGATGTGGTCGCCTTATATGACTCGGCGCGTGTTTAGCGATTGGGCGGTGGAAGACGGTTCTTTCTTGCGTTTGAACACGTTGATTCTGGGCTATACGCTTCCGCACAGTCTGACAAACAAAGCAAGAATACAAAACCTGCGCATTTATGTGAGCAGTTATAATGTGTTCTGTTTGACTAACTATAGCGGTCTTGATCCTGAAGTGGATACCCGTCGGAGTTCACCGTTGACCCCCGGTGTTGATAATTCGCCATATCCCAGAACACATTCTTTTGTGGTAGGTTTGAATTTGAATTTTTAACATAAAAAACAATTAAACATTATGAAGAAAATAATATATATTTATCTCATTATTACAGGTTTGTTAGGAACTGCAACCTCGTGTAGTGATTTGTTGGATGCCCCAACAAAATCGTCAATGGACGAATCGGTGATTTTTTCGACGCCCGTATTAGCCGAAAAAGCTATTGCCGGAGTGTTACAATCGTTTGCCGAAACAAATTCGTACCGTGGTCGTTATCTTCCGAATTATGGCTTTAATACGGATTGTGAAGTCTATAATGATTTAAAGAGTTACACGGTCGAAAAGACGCGTTTATGCAATTACAATGCCAATGCTTCCAATACGGAAATGAATACTGCAAATAATGCTTGGGCAAAATTCTATGAAGGTATTGAACGCGCCAATCTGGCTATAAGAGGGTTGCGTCTTTATGGCGATGTGGAAAACAACGCTGAGTTAGCCCAGATTCTTGGCGAAGTGATTACGTTGAGAGCGGTGCTTTACTGCGATTTGCTGAAAGCATGGGGCGATGTGCCCGAACGTTTTAATCCGATTAATTCGGAAACCATTTATTTGCCGCGAAGTGATCGTGATGTTATTTATAAACAATTACTTGCCGATCTTGAAGAAGCGAGCGAACTTGTGGCATGGCCTACACAATCAACTGTAACTCTGTCAACGCAGCGGGTAAACAAAGCTTTTGTGAAAGGTCTTCGCGCCCGGATAGCGTTGGCTGCCGGAGGATATGGTCAGCGTCCCGACGGTCAGGTTCGCCTAAGCAGTGATCCCGATTTGTCGCATGAAAAAATGTTTGCCCTTGTCAAGGAGGAATGTTTGGATGTAATCAATAGCGGTACATGCCATCTGGCATCTACTTTTGAAGAATTATTTAAAAATGACTTTTGCGGGGAGACCTTGCGGGCAGGTCGTGAAATTCTATGGGAAATCCCATTTAGCGAAGGACGCGGGCGTGTGATTTACAATTTGGGCGTGAGACATACGAACACGGATAAATATACGCAGCAAGCGCAAGGCGGCGTAAATGGGCCCAATCCCATTATGTGGTATGAATATGATCCCGCAGACGGTCGCCGTGAAGTAACCTGCGTCCCCTACCAATGGACGAACGGTATTCAGGAACCCCGAAGTCTGGGTAGCTGGTGTTTTGGCAAGTATCGTTATGAATGGCTGCCTCGTGTAGTGGTTTCATCAAATGATGACGGGTTGAACTGGCTGTATATGCGTTATGCCGATGTGATACTGATGGCAGCCGAAGTCATCAACGATATTGACGGACCTGCTGCAGCCGCTCCTTATCTGAAAATGATACGGGACCGCGCTTTTCCGGATTATCCGGAGAAAGTGAATACCTTTATGCAAAAGGCGACAGCAAGTAAAACAGCATTTTTCAATGCGATTGTGGACGAACGCGCCTTGGAATTTACAGGAGAAATGTTGCGTAAAGGCGACCTTATCCGCTGGAACCTGCTTAAAGAAAAACTGACGGAAGCAAGCGGAAAACTCCAACGATTGGAGAACAGAGAAGGCGAATATGCAGACCTTCCGGCGAACATATACTATAAAAACGATGGCGAGCAGGTAATCATTTATGGTTTGGAACACGGTCAGACGGATGCTGCCGGATCGCTTCTGAAATATCCGTACAATAAATCATGGACAATGTCATCTTCAAGCGATGCAATCAGTTATTGGGATGCATTGTTTGTTCGCGACCCCAATACGCAACAGTATTGGCCTATTTGGCAAGTATTTACAGAAGCCAGTAACGGCACATTGGATAACATTGGGTATAATCCCGGAAATTAATTGATGTATCAAATTAAAAAATAGAAACAAATGAAGAATATTAAACAATTCGTATTTACCATAATCTGCGTTTCCGTAGTCGTAATGGTCGGAGGTTGTTCAGATAACATTCCGAACCTTGTTACCGACATAGACGCCGGTCGCTTGTTTTCACCGACTGAATTGAAAGCGCAGGTTTCAGACTTGACGGATGTACTTATTTCGTGGAAAAAGGTGAACAAAGCGGATAGCTATACCGTCGAAATATTTAAAAACGGCGATTTGAACTTTAGCGGTTCACCCGTTATATCGCTCAGTAATATCATTGACAACAAAACGTTCATTTCAGATCTTGCAATAGACGTTTCTTATTCAGTGCGAATAAAGGCAGTGTCAAATGAGATATCAGAATCAAACTGGTCAACAGTTACCTTTTCAACAAAAACCATTCCGCTTGAAATTACAGAGTGGAATTTTTCGGACGCCGATTTTAACGGCTTAGGCTCCATCGCTTCAGCTGCATCGGTAACGGTCAGAGGTTTAACAATTAAAGGCGCTGTGTCCGTATCTGAATTGGCGGAACCTGTGGCGGTCGATGATTACAATTTTACCCATTTGTTAAAATTGGGTGGCGGCGGAAGTGTGAGCG
>JAISJX010000231.1 GCA_031261145.1 Tannerella sp. | reverse complement strand
AACAATTCCGGTTGCGGCGGCGCGGCGCTTTCCAAACGATGCTTCGGCGAAAATGTGGATGTGATCACCACCGCCTTCCCTTACTGGTTTTGTCCGGACTTTCGCCAATACGCCAACAATGAAGCCGCTCTGCCGTTTGACCAGCACGAATTAATCGCACTGATAGCGCCCCGTCCCGTTTATATCGCCAGCGCGGAAGAAGACCTCTGGGCCGACCCTAAAGGAGAATTTCTTGCCGGTGTTTATGCCGGGCCGGCCTACGAACTTTACGGGCTGAAAGGATTGGAAACAACGGAAATGCCAAAAATAAGCGCTCCCATCATGAGCCAAATCGGATACCATATCCGGCCGGGAAAACACAGCCTGAGCGATTATGACTGGAAATGCTATCTCCAATTTGCCCGCAAGCATTTCAAAATGGGCGAATAATATATGGCCGGACTGTACATTCACGTTCCTTTTTGCGCCAAACGATGTACGTATTGCGATTTTTTCTCCCAGACGGAGATGAAACACAAAAAATCGTATGTGCAGGCTGTCATACGGGAATTGAAACTGCGGAAGGATTATCTGGGTGGCGAACCGCTGGAAACCATTTACTTTGGCGGCGGAACGCCCTCGCAGTTGCAGGTGGAAGATTATCAACCGGTTTTTGAGACCATCCGGCAAACGTACCGGATGACGGATTCTCCCGAAATCACGTTGGAAGCCAATCCCGACGACCTTTCGTACGAATATCTCGCCGCATTGCATACGCTCCCGTTCAACCGCATCAGCATGGGTGTCCAGAGTTTCAGAGATGAAGACTTGCTTATGCTGAACCGTCGGCATGACGCCCGGCAAGCTATCGACGCCATCCATCGCTGCCGGGAAGAAGGCTATACGAACCTTAGTCTCGACCTGATTTACGGTCTCCCCGGACAAACCGTGGAAGAATGGGAAGCGAATCTTGACGAAGCGATCCGGCTGCAAGCGCCCCACCTCTCGGCATACCATCTGTCGTACGAAGAAGGTACGGCCATCCACCAACAGCTAAAAACCGGAGCCATTCGGCCGGTCGATGAAGAAACCAGCGTACTTCTTTTCCGTACATTAATATATAAGCTCACGGCCGTCGGCTACCTGCATTATGAAATATCCAACTTCTGCCGGCCGGATTGTTTTTCCCGCCATAACTCGGCTTACTGGACAGGCAAAAAATATCTGGGAATCGGCCCTGCCGCCCATTCGTACGACATCTGTTCGCGCCAATGGAACGCCGCTTCGCTGCCGGATTACATCAACGGATTAGCCCATGGTTCATTGTCCTTTGAAAAAGAGTACCTTGACGTCAAAACCCGGTATAACGACTATATCATAACCCGTCTCCGCACGATGTGGGGAATCGAACTTTCGTCCCTTCACGAACTGTTTGGAACGGAATTGTCGGAATATTTTTTGCAACAAGCCGAACCTTACATCCAAAAAGGATTGATGCAAAAAACGGCCCAAAATATCAAAATCACAAAAGACGGCTTATTCATTTCGGATGGGATTTTATGTGATTTGATGAGAAATTAGGACGAAACTCGTACTTTATTGTACAAAACCGGCTAATTTAAGTATAACTTTCGCATTTTTTTGGGAAAATCTTTTGTTGTTTCAAAATTAATCAATACATTTGTGCCGATAACGAGAAAAGTTGTGCCGTATTTATATATAATAGCCGGATGCAATGGCGCCGGAAAAACAACAGCCTCTTATACAATCTTGCCTGAGATGTTGGGTTGTAAAGAGTTTGTCAATTCCGATGAGATTGCCAAGGGATTGTCGCCCTTCAATGCCGACAATATCAAAGTGGCTGTCGAAGCCAGCCGGATTATGTATAAGCGGATACGGGAACTTATTGAGGCAGAAAAAACATTTGCGCTGGAAACAACATTGGCAAGTCGTTCGATTGTCAAATTGCTGAAAGGGGCGCAGGAGAAAGGGTACTATGTGACGTTGCTTTATTTTTGGCTGAATACGCCGGATTTAGCAGTGGAACGAGTAAAAAACAGAGTGGCAGCAGGAGGACACAATGTAACAGAGGTTACAATCCGCCGCCGGTATGAGGCCGGGATTCACAATCTGTTTGAACTTTATCTGCCGATTTGCGATTATTGGATGATTACAGACAATTCTTTGTCTCCGATGGAAATAATAGCCAAAGGATTCAGGGATGATAAAAAAGATATATATAATAGTGTCATTTATAATAAATTAGAAAGTCATGAATGAACGAGAGTTAAGTAAATTCGAGGAAAGTGTTATTAGAGGTGCAAGTTTGGCCTTTCAACGTTTGGTGAAAAAGAGAAAAGAAGAAAACGGTGAATTGGTCTTTGCCCGTAATGGTCAAATCTTTCGCGTAAAAGCAACGGATTTGTAATAAAATCGTATTTTATTAGATTTCTGCAATATAGAAGAGTGTTCCTGTGAGAACACTCTTTTTTAGCCTGTTTCTTTAGATTTCGGCTCTCAACCGAATTTCAATATCCGATCAACAAAACGGGTCAGCAGCAAAACCCTGTGTTTAGGCATAAATATTAGACAATCTAAACAGGAAGA
>JAISJX010000199.1 GCA_031261145.1 Tannerella sp. | reverse complement strand
GCATGACTATTATACCGACATCATTACCTTTGATTATACGGAAGGGAATGTGTTGTCGGGCGATTTATATATTAGCCTGGATACAGTCCGGAGTAATTCGGAACAATTTCAGACGGGCTATCAGGAAGAGTTGCTCCGCGTAATCATTCACGGGATTTTACATCTTTGTGGTCTGAACGACCGGACGCCGGAGGAACAAACGGAAATGACGGCGGCGGAAAATGCGGCATTGGCGCTTTTGCCGCCGGAATATAACGTAAACAGGAGCAGATGAATTTTTCATACGATGTGATAGTGGTAGGCGCCGGTCATGCCGGATGCGAGGCGGCGGCGGCGGCGGCGAATTTAGGTTCGCGGACGCTGTTGATTACCTTGGATATGAATAAGATAGCGCAGATGAGTTGCAATCCGGCCGTGGGTGGAATAGCCAAAGGGCAGATTGTGCGCGAGATTGATGCGTTGGGCGGTTATATGGGAATTGTGACGGATCGCACAGCGATTCAATTCCGTATGTTGAACCGGAGCAAAGGGCCGGCGATGTGGAGTCCGCGTGCACAGAGTGACCGGACAAAGTTCATGGAGGCTTGGCGTAACGTGCTGGACAATTTGCCGGCTCTTTGTATCTGGCAAGACAGCGTGACCGGTTTGTTGATTCGCGACGGGTCTGTTTACGGCGTTAAGACGGCGATGCAGGTTGAGTTTCATGCGAAATCCGTCATCCTGACGGCCGGTACGTTCCTGAATGGGTTGTTGCATATTGGCGCGGTTCAGTTGCGTGGCGGGCGTATTTCCGAACCTGCTGTTTCCGGTATTACCGGGCAATTGACGGCGTTGGGTTTCCGTGCAGGCCGGATGAAAACCGGGACGCCGGTTCGCATTGACGGGCGAAGCGTTCATTTTGAGGAATTGACGGAGCAGCCCGGTGAAAACGACTTCCGGAAATTTTCTTATTTGGACACGGTAAAACGTTCATTAAAGCAATTAAGTTGCTGGATGTTGTATACCAATGAAGCCTGTCATGACGTTTTGCGCGAAGGTTTACCGCAATCGCCGTTGTATAACGGTCAGATTCAGAGCGTTGGCCCGCGTTATTGTCCAAGCATTGAAACAAAAATCGTCACGTTTGCAGACAAAACCCAACATCAATTGTTTTTAGAGCCGGAAGGGGAAAATACACAGGAATATTATCTGAACGGATTTTCGTCCTCATTGCCGTTGGATATTCAGATTCGCGCCCTGCAACAGATTCCGGCTTTTCGTGATATTCAGATTTACCGGCCCGGCTATGCGATTGAATATGATTTTTTTGATCCCACGCAACTTTTTCATTCTTTGGAGACCAAGTTGATTCAAAATCTCTTTTTTGCCGGTCAGATTAATGGAACGACGGGTTATGAAGAGGCAGCCGGACAGGGATTGATTGCCGGTATCAATGCACATCTCCGTTGTCACGGCGGGGTGGGGGATGCTTTTGTCTTGAACCGGGACGAAGCCTATATCGGGGTCTTGATTGATGATTTGGTTACCAAAGGGGTGGACGAACCTTACCGGATGTTCACTTCGCGTGCCGAATATCGCATCCTTTTGCGTCAGGATGACGCCGATATGCGGTTAACGGAAAAATCACGCCAATTAGGTTTGGCTGATAGTTATCGCTATGAGTTGTTACAAGAGAAAAAATGGGCATGTAAAATGCTCATTGAATTTATCGAATCTTATTCTGTAAAGCCGGAACAGGTCAATGATGAATTGATCCGGCTTGGGACTGCGCCGCTGGCACATGGTTGCAAACTGGTCGAATTGCTGGCGAGACCCCAGGTCTCACTGAAAAATTTAGCCGAACGATTCCCCGCATTGCAGCATCTGATTGCAGATATTTCACTCACGCGGAAGGAAGAAATCTTGGAAGCTGCGGAAATTGCGATAAAATATAGCGGCTATATTCGGAGGGAGCGGCAGATTGCCGACAAAATAAGCCGCTTAGAAAATATCGTTATTCGCGGGAAATTTGATTATAATGCCATTTCCTCGCTGTCTACGGAGGCGCGGCAGAAGTTGAACCGCATCAATCCGGAGACGATTGCGCAGGCAAGCCGGATTCCCGGCATTTCGCCAAGTGACATAAACATTCTGTTAGTCCTGCTTGGACGGTAAATCGAAATTGTTTCACGTGGAACATTCATTTTTGAAGAAAAGAGTATGAATAATCGGTTGGAATATCTTTTGAGTCTACTTTCAACGCTTCCCGAAAAGCCCGGATGCTATCAATATTATGACAGCAAGGGGACGATTATTTATGTGGGGAAAGCGAAGAATTTGAAAAGAAGGGTTTCCACGTATTTTCAAAGAGAACATGACGACACGAAAACGAGTGTGCTTGTGAAACATATTTATGATCTCAAATATATTGTTGTTGATTCGGAGAATGATGCGTTGCTGTTGGAAAATAATCTGATTAAACAGTACCGGCCGCGCTACAATGTGCTGTTGAAAGATGATAAAACGTATCCTTCGATTGTAGTGAAGAAAGAACCTTTTCCCCGTATTTTTCAGACCCGGAATATTGTAAAGGATGGCTCGCGGTATTTTGGGCCGTATGCTTCGATATACACGGCGAAGATATTGCTTCAATTGATAAAAAATATTTATCCCCTGCGGACGTGTAAATACGCGTTGACCCCGGGAGGCATAAAGGCGGGAAGATACCGGATTTGTTTGGAGTATCACATCAAGCGTTGCAAAGCGCCTTGTGCCGGTCGACAAACCGCAGAAGAGTATGACCGGAATGTGGATGAAATCAAAGAAATTTTGAAAGGAAACAGTTCCCGTATCACGAATCATTTATTGCGGGAAATCAATTCGCTTGCCGCCGGGATGCGTTTCGAAGAGGCGCAGGTTCTCAAGGAAAAATATGTGCTGGTGGAAAACTTCCGTTCCAAATCGTTGATAGTTACTCCGGCGTTGCATAATATCGACGTGTTTTCTTTTGACGAAAATGAACAGTCTGCCTACATCAATTGCATGCACGTTGTCAAAGGCGCGATTGTGCAGGTTTATACAATTGAATACAAAAAGAAATTGGATGAATCCAAAGAAGAATTATTAGGGCTGGGCATTGTTGAATTACGCGAACGGTTCGGGAGTTCTGCGAAGGAAATGATTGTTCCGTTTTTGCCGAACATTTCCATCGACGGAGTGATTTTTACGATTCCACAACGGGGCGCCCGGAAAAAATTGTTTGATTTGTCCGGTCAAAACGTAAAACAGTACAAAGTGGATAAATTGAAACAGTCAGAGAAATTCAATCCCGAACAGCGTGTTACCCGTATTTTGAAAACCATTCAAACCGATTTGCACATGTCCGTCCTGCCGATGCACATTGAATGTTTTGACAATTCCAATATACAAGGTACAACGCCTGTGGCTGCTTGTGTAGTCTTCAAAAAAGCGAAACCATCGAAAAAAGACTATCGCCATTTTCATATCAAAACCGTCGTGGGCGCCGATGACTTCGCTTCCATGCAGGAAGTGGTCAGGCGTCGGTACACACGGTTGATGGAAGAAAATGCCCCCCTTCCGCAATTAATCATCATTGATGGGGGCAAAGGACAATTGAATGTGGCCACGGAAGTTTTGCGGGAGTTGGATTTGTTGGATAAAATCGCGATTGTCGGACTGGCCAAACGATTGGAAGAACTGTTTTTTCCGGGTGATCCAGTCCCGTTGGTGCTGGATAAAACTTCGGAAACGTTGAAGGTCATTCAACATCTCCGGGACGAAGCGCATCGCTTCGGTATTACTTTCCACCGGAATCTGCGAAGCAAAAAACAGCTTGTTTCCGAGTTGGATTC
>JAISJX010000050.1 GCA_031261145.1 Tannerella sp. | reverse complement strand
CCCTTTTATTTTGTTTTCACTTTTGTCCAGGGATATTTAGCCAGATAATCAAAATCCCGTTTGCAGGCGGCAAACCGGTCTTCGCCGGATTCGTGTTCGATGGTCAAGTCTTCCAGCTTGTAGGATTTCGCTAATTGGAAAAGCGCGTCGTAAGGGACATCACCGCGTCCCAAGTCCGTATATTCCCCACCTTTTTTAAAATCGGAAGCATGCCAACTGAGAAAACGCCCGGGATAGTTCTTGATGTAGGATAAGATGTCGCCGCCGCCGTTTACCACATGCCCCATGTCCATCTGGAAAAACACCAGGCCGGGGTCGGTATTTTTCAGCAACACATCTAAGATAACCTGTCCTTCCACTTGTTTCAATTCCGCATGGTGATTATGGTATCCGAACCTGACGCCGCCTTTTTTACAGATTTCCCCGATTTTGTTGAATTGTTCGGCCACCCGTTTCAATTCGTCCAGCGTCTTATTTGCCGGAAGAAATGACTGAACCAAATGTCTTCCGCCGGCCGCTTTCATTTCCTGTACGCTTTTCCGCCAGTAATCCCATTCTTTCGACTGTACATCGGCCGGTAACACCCCGGTGCCGCAATGGGTGCCGGAAAGTTGCATCCCGACCTCATTCAATAGCACATTCAATTCTTTCAGGCTTTTGCCCAGAAACGCATTGCTGTCGTAACCATACGCTTCGGCAAACGTATAGCCTATGTCCGAGAGTTTTTGCAGACTGCCCTTCAAATCGGTTGACAGGAATTCCCTGATACTGTATAACTGGATACCAATCCTGTTTTTATTCCTGGCGCCCGGCATAGCCGCCGCAACCGCCGGCAGCGATATGCCATTCAATCCATAACAAACCGCAGCCGTCGCCATACTTTTGCGGATAAAATTTCTTCTGTTCATATTCATTCGTGTTTTTACTATTTATATCGCACAAATATAGTAAACTTTTGACAAACGAAAGATATTTCCGGAAAATTTATTTTTAATGATTGGCCGATAAGGAAAAAAAGACGGCTGTATAAAAAATATACAACCGTCATCCTGAATTTATCGTTGTCTCACCAAGATTCGAACTTGGACAAACAGAACCAAAACCTGTTGTGCTGCCATTACACCATGAGACAATCCCATTTTATCTTTAGAGCGGTGCAAAGGTGGCAATTTTATCTCAAATTTGCAACTATTTGGCGGGTAAAGATTATTTCGCAATCAATAAAAAATAGTTCTTCTTCCCTCGCTGCACCAATAAATATTTGTTATCAAGCAAATTATCAGATGAAATAATTTTATCGGATTCGGCCAGTTTTTCTTTGTTGATACTGACGCCGCCGCTCTGAACCAATTTGCGCATCTCGCCCTTGGACGGGAAAACCGGGGCTTGCTCCGTCAGCAAATCAATCACTTTGACCCCCTGTTTCAACGCCTCTCCTGAAATTTCATATTGCGGAACGCCTGCAAAAACATCCAACAAGGTCGCCTCATCCAACTTTTTCAACGCCTCGGATGTAGATCCGCCGAAAAGAAGTCCGGAAGCCTCCACCGCCGCATCATAATCTTCCTGCGAATGTACCATGACGGTGATTTCTTTCGCCAACCGCTTTTGCAGGGGACGAAGATGGGGCGCTGCATTTTGCTCGGCAATCAAACCTTCAATCTCGTCCTTGTCCAAAGCCGTAAATATTTTAATATATTTCTCTGCATCCCCATCGCTTACGTTCAGCCAAAACTGATAAAATTTGTACGGGCTGGTATAACGGCGATCCAACCAGACATTGCCGGATTCGGTTTTCCCGAATTTTCCGCCGTCAGCCTTGGTTATCAACGGACAGGTCAGGGCAAAAGCGTCGCCATTCACTTTTTTGCGAATCAACTCAGTGCCGGTAGTGATATTTCCCCACTGGTCGGAACCGCCCATTTGCAGGCGGCAACCGTAATTCTCATGCAAATAGAGGAAATCATAGCCTTGAAGCAACTGGTACGAAAATTCGGTGAACGACATCCCGACACTGGCCTCGGCGCCTAACCGTTTTTTTACCGAATCTTTCGACATCATGTAATTAACGGTAATGTGTTTCCCAATATCGCGGATGAAATTCAGAAAAGAATAATCCTTCATCCAATCGTAATTGTTCACCAAAACGGCAGCATTGGCGCCGTCCGAATCAAAATCAAGGAATTTAGCCAGTTGGGCTTTTATCCCTTCCTGATTTTTCCTCAGTGTCGTTTCGTCCAACAGATTGCGTTCCTGCGATTTCATCGAAGGATCGCCAATCATGCCCGTAGCCCCGCCTATCAATGCTATCGGGCGGTGACCGGCCCGCTGGAAATGCTTCAACATCATCACTCCCACTAAATGACCGATATGCAAAGAGTCGGCGGTCGGGTCGATGCCCACATAAGCCGAAGTCATCTCTTTTTGAAGTTGTTCTTCTGTTCCGGGCATTATATCGTGAATCATGCCCCTCCACTTCAATTCTTCTACAAAATTCATTGTAATATTATTTATTAAAACGCGGCAAAGGTAGGAAAAAAAACTGAAAAATCGGCTCTGCTTCTGAAACTTCTATACAAAACGATGAGGCCATGCACAGAGATTCTCCAAAATTTCATGCGATAAATCCGCTTCGGAAACGGAGATTGCGGACGAAAGGGCGGCAAATACGGTATTAATAAGAATGTCTTTTTCGTCGGTTTCGGCAAACAAACGATGGGCTTTATATGCGGCGCGGGCGGCATCCGGTTGGAATAACAACCCGAAGGAAAGAAAAAAATCCTGGCGAAGCAATTGTCCGGCAAGCTCGCTGTTGCCCCTGAAACCATGGATAATCCAGGGAATATCCGAATCCGGAGAACAGGTTTTCCGAATAGCAATCAGTTCGTCCCAAGCCTTGACGCAATGGATGATCAAGGGTTTTTTCAACTCAACGGCCAACAGCGCTTGAGCTGCAAATACCTCTTTCTGAAGCGCCCAAGGGGTCGCCGCTAATTTATCCAATCCGACCTCCCCTATCGCAACCACGCCCGGATGTCCGGCATACGACCGCAACGACGGCAACGCCTCTTTATCGGCATACCACGGATGAATACCCGCCGAATAATACACGTTGGGTTGAAAATCAATGTTTATTCCGCCGGATATAATGGCAATCACATCCGCATTTGCCGGTAGCCGGTGAGTATGTATATCGTAGTATGTCATCCTAATAGATAATCTTTGAATCCTTGAATCAAGGAACAGGATCATATCCGCTGCCTCCCCAGGGATGGCAACGGAAAATCCGTTTCACAGCGAGCCATAACCCTTTCAGCGGCCCGTGCTTTTTCAATGCCTGCACGGCATATTCGGAACAGGTGGGAGTGAACCGGCAAGCTGGCGGGGTATATGGCGAAATACAGTATTTGTAAAAATAGACCGGCAGCAATAAAATCGCTGTAAAGAACCGTTTCATCCCATTTTCTCCGTGAGTGTATGAATAATTTTCTCCATCGCCTTGTCTATCATTTCGTAAGATGATTTTTCGTTACTTAAATAGAGTAATGCCACTAACAGCGTGTTCTCTTTTCCGGAAAACGACCGAACCAAATCCTGTTTTCGCAGCCGGTAACTTTCGTGTATCCGCCGCTTGATGAAGTTACGGCCGACTGCATGACGGATTTTTTTTTTCGGCACGCTAACCAGCACGGATACAGCCGGAGCATCCGTTTCTTCCTTTCTTACGGGCAAATAGATGACACGCAAAGGATATGCTACAAACGAAAGCCCCTTTGCAAAAAGAATATCCGTATGACGCTTCCACGACAGGCGTTCCTTTTTCGGAAACGTCAGCCTGTTATCGTCCAGTCTTTTTATCGCCTTCTTCTTTTTTCAGATACAATTCCAAAGCGGCAGTCATGGAAGGCGCTTCCGGCGTCGGAGCCTCGACGTCGAGGCGTAACCCGGCTTCCAACGCAGCCTTGGCGGTTGATGGGCCAAAACATCCGATTTTGATGTCTTTCTGACTGAAATTGGGGAAATTTTTCAAGAGTGACGAAATACCCGTAGGACTGAAAAACAGAAGCATATCGTAATCCAGTTTCCCTTCGCCGGAAAAATCGGTACAGACCGTCCGGTACATAACGGCAGTCGTGTAATGAATCTTTTTCATATCCAAAAGATGCATCATATCATCTTTATGTACGTCGGAAACAGGAAGAAGATACTTTTCTTTGGCATGTTTGCCGATTATAAACACCAAATCTTCCGTTTTTCCGGACAGTCCAAAAAAGACTTTCCGCTTTCTATATACGATATATTTCTGTAAATAGACCGCAATAGTTTCCGTCATACAGAAATACTTCATTGTTTCGGGTATCGTAATCCTCAGTTCATCACACAAATGAAAAAAGTGATCGATTGCCGTTCGCGCCGTAAAAATGACGGCGCTATAATCTAAAATAGAAACTCGTTGTTGCCGAAATTCTTTTGCCGGCAAAGCCTCTACTTTTATAAACGGGCGGAAATCTATTTCCACCCCATATTTTTCTGCAATGTCAAAGTACGGAGACTTCTCAGACGCAGGTTTTGGTTGCGAAACCAATAATTTCTTAATACTCAATGCCATAAAGTATTTGTCTCAATTACGTTATACAAATAGTTCAAACTTTCGTACAATAACAACAGAGGTACAATTTCTTGGGCGCAAAGGTACGAACTAAAATACAACATTCCCGTTTTTTTAGTGTAAAATATACGAAATGTAATGTGAAATACTGCAAATCTGTACAAAATGCAACTAAAAGCGAACAAAAAGAGAATTGTTTTAAGATGCTCGCTGTCATAAATAATCCACAAAACGGGAAGGTATAATAAGACGCCCCATATATAAAATAATGTACGATAGTTTCTGCTCCAAAGTTTACATTTATCACTCTCGTTGAACACGTAGCCGTAAATAGAATACAGGCATTGCTTCAACAGATAAAACAGGACAACCAGCCCGAAAAAGACGGCTATCAACGTAAAAGCCTGCTTGATTTGCAGGTATTCCATATCCATAAAGCGGCAAAATGCCATGTAACAAAAGAGTGTACACAAGAATAATACCTGAAAATTCATAAATATTTTAAGGAAAAAGTCTCCCCTCATGGACGAATCAAAGAGGCTTTGGCGCTCTTTAATCGAAATGACTCCCTTGAACATTTTCATAAACAACGGGAAATAATTACGGAAGACGATCGCGAAAACCGATAACAAAAGGAGTATCAGGACAAGAAGGATATCATGCACTAACTGTCCGTTTTCAATATAAATTCCTATGTATCCTTCAAAATTATCAGTTCCCATATTTTTGTTTAAACTTAAACATTCCGAATTTCGCCGCAAAGGTAATGATTTTTTAAGCTAAATCGTCGTTTGTCGCAGGAATTTTCTAACTTTGCAACTTTATTACGTTAGAAAAAATGGAACGGAAGTATGATTTTTTAGTGATTGGTTCCGGTATTGCCGGTATGAGTTTTGCGCTGAAAGTAGCCCATAAAGGCTCTGTAGCGCTTGTTTGCAAATCCGGGCTGGAGGAGGCGAACACGTATTTCGCCCAAGGCGGCGTCGCCTCGGTGACCAACCTGATTACGGATAATTTCGAGAAGCATATTGAGGATACGATGATTGCCGGAGACCAACTGAGCAGCCGCGCAGCCGTAGAAAAAGTCGTGCGGAACGCCCCGCGGCAAATTCAGGAACTAATCAGTTGGGGCGTTGATTTTGATAAAGATGAGAAAGGCAATTTCGATCTCCACCGCGAAGGCGGACATTCCGAATTTCGTATCCTGCATCATAAAGACAATACCGGCGCAGAGATTCAGGACAGTCTGATTCAGGCCATTAAACGTCATCCGGATATCACGGTCTATGAAAATCATTTCACCATCGAAATCCTGACACAACACCATCTGGGCGTGACGGTTACCCGCCAGACAAATGATATACAATGTTATGGCGCATACATCATGGACCTGAAAACCGGACAAATCGATACCTTTCTTTCAAAAGTGACCCTGATGGCCACCGGAGGCGTAGGCGCTGTTTATAAGACAACAACCAATCCTTTAGTGGCGACGGGCGATGGTATCGCGATGGTTTACCGGGCAAAAGGGACGGTGAAAGATATGGAATTTGTTCAGTTTCATCCGACGGCGCTCTATTATCCGGGCGACCGCCCCTCGTTTCTGATTACGGAGGCGATGCGGGGATATGGCGGCGTGCTCCGTACCTTGGACGGAAAGGAGTTTATGCAGAAATATGACGAACGCCTGTCACTGGCTCCGCGCGATATTGTCGCACGCGCAATTGATAACGAGATGAAAAACAGAGGTGAAGACCATGTCTATCTGGACGTAACACACAAGGATGCGGAAGAAACGAAATTCCACTTCCCGAATATTTACCAGAAGTGCCTGAGCCTCGGCATTGATATTACCAAAGATTATATTCCGGTGGCGCCCGCAGCTCATTATCTTTGCGGCGGTATTCTGGTCGATTTGGACGCCCGCACATCCATTCACCGGCTGTATGCCGTGGGGGAGTGCGCCTGCACCGGCTTGCATGGCGGAAATCGACTGGCTTCCAATTCATTGATAGAGGCCGTCGTCTATGCGGATGCTGCGGCGAAACATAGTGTGAGCGAGATTCACAACTATGAATACCAAAACAATATCCCTGATTGGGACGACAAAGGGGCGCGCTCGCCCGAAGAAATGGTCTTGATTACGCAGAGCATCAAAGAGGTCGGGCAGATTATGTCCACCTACGTAGGGATTGTTCGTTCCGATTTGCGGCTGAAGCGCGCCTGGGTGCGGTTGGATATATTGTACGAAGAGACGGAAAGCCTCTTCAAACGCTCCATCGCGTCGAAAGACATTTGCGAGTTGCGCAATATGATTAATGTAGGCTACCTGATCATGCGTCAGGCCATCGAACGGAAAGAAAGCCGCGGTTTGCACTATACATCAGATTATCCGCCGAAAAACTAAGCGTATGCAATCACCGGTTGATATAGTGAAAATCAGACAGGGAGACCCGGACGCATTCCGGGATTTCTTTACTCTTTTTTATCCGAAGCTGATGGCTTTGGCCCGTCGGTTTGTGGATGAGCAGACGGCCGGTGATTTGGTGCAGGACGTTTTCCTTGCTTTTTGGGAACAGAAACAGACGATTGAGGCGGAAAACATCCAGTCGCTTCTTTATAAATGGCTTCAGAACCGTTGCCTGAATCACCTGAAACACCAGATGGTGGTCGATGAATATGCCACCCATGTCCGTTTGGCAGAAGAACGCAACGCTTTTTTAGACCGTATGACGGACGAGAACGATGTCTTCAACCAACTATCCAATAAAGATATACTGGAAAAAATTGAAACTTCGGTCAAAAAACTTCCCTCGAAACGCGCCCAAGCGTTCCGTTTATGTTATTTCCACGACATGAGCCATAAAGAGATTGCCGAAGTCCTGAATATTTCTCCCCGCACAGTGGAGGAACATATCCGGCAAGCCATCCTGTTTCTCCGAAAAGACCTGCGATACCTCCTAACCTGTTTATGCCTGTTCCTTTTTCGATTGGGAACATTCTTTTTTAGTTAGGGACATCCTTTTTTTCGATTGGGAACGTCCCTTTTTTTATGTTTTACAACATAAATCGGAGTTTTAACATATTTCCGCTACGTAGTTTGAACCGCTTCGGTTGTCTTATTATTAAACGAGAAAAAGATGATGAACGGAACCTTATTATTACGTTTTCTGATGCGCCGCTGCACTCCTGCCGAACTCAAACAGGTAGAGCAATGGGTGGCGGCTGATACTGCAAATGCAGATTGGCTGTTCGAGATGGAACGCATCTGGGGATTGAAAGACGAATGGCAATTTTCGGAACAACAAGCGATTGAAAATGCCTACAAGCGTTTTGTGTCCGGTCTCCAAAAAGTAAAGACAGCGAACGAAAGCAAGCCGGCGAAATCTATTTCGCTCGTCTCACTGTTGAAATATGCAGCCGCAATTATCGTGATGGGGCTGTTGTCCGTAAATGTGTATTACATGCAGCATAAAGACCGCCCGCAAATAGCCATGAATACGGTTGAAGTCCCCAAAGGGCAACGGGTGGCGCTGACACTCTCGGACGGGACAAAAGTCTGGTTAAATTCGCAAAGCGCCTTCACCTATCCGTCCGACTTTGCGGACGGAAACAGGGAAGTCACCCTGACCGGAGAAGGTTTTTTTGAAGTAGCGCCTGATAAGAACAAACCCTTTATCGTTCATTCATCCTTGATGGAAATCAAAGTGTTGGGAACAAAATTCGACCTGAAATCCTATCCGGGCGAATCCTCTTTCGTCACCTTGGCGGAAGGAGAAGTAGAAGTCTCAACATCCGGCGCACAAGTCCGATTGAAACCGAACCAACAGTTTTTTTGTTCGGGTGAAACGGGTCTGACGGAAGTGAAGCAAATAGACCCAAGCCTTGTAAATTCGTGGACTACCGGGGAATTAAATTTTACAGACCAACCGCTTTCCGCCATTGCTGCCGATTTGGAACGGCGGTTTGACGTGCAAATCCACATACAGGATCAGACGCTGGCGGAAGACATATTCACCTGCCACGTCAAAGAAACGGCGACTGTTGAGCAAATACTCCATTTTCTGAAAGAAACGAAACGGCTGAATTACAAAATCAACGGCCAAGAAATACAAATCATTAAATATAACATGCCTATGAAGAAAAGATGAATTAAAACCGTAAAAGAGCCGAACCTGAGACACTGTCACAGGTTCAATGTGAATTAATCAACAAACAAGTGATTATCTGATAATTTATTAAAAAATTTAATTAATGTATTATGAAATTTAGAATGAGAAACACAAGCGGTAAACAAAATCCGCTGTGTCAACGAAAAACTTTATGTATTAGGAGGTTTGTCCTGCTTTTCTTTATCGCAGGAACAATCCCATCCATAGCAAACACATCCTATGCCGAGTCCGTCAGGCTGTCCTTAAACATGGAAAACGCGGCCGTGCGAAAAGTGCTGAATGCTATTGAGAAAAAGAGCGACTTCTACTTCACGTACAATTCCCGGCAAATCAATGCCGACCGTGAAGTATCCATCAAGGCGAACAACCGGCTGGTATCGGAAGTGCTCGATGAACTGTTTGAAGGTGAAAACGTGAAATACACGATCAACGACAAACACATCGTGCTGTATAAGGAAATTATGCCGGAACGGAGCGAATTATCCGTAACCCAGCAAGGTAAGCGAATCAGCGGCACGATCACGGACGAGAAAGGCGAAACGATTATTGGCGCCAATGTGATTGAGAAAGGTACGACGAACGGAATTATCACCGATCTGGACGGCCGGTTCAGCTTAGAGGTTTCTCAGGGAGCGACGCTGGTCATTTCTTATATCGGGTATGTCTCCCAAGAGATTGCTGTGGGCAGTCAAACCAGCCTGAAAATCACGATGGTGGAAGATACAAAAGTCTTGGAAGAGGTCATCGTATTGGGTTATGGAGCGTCTGCACGTAAGGCTGACCTCTCTGCCTCTATCGGCATTGTGGAAAATATGGAAGCGTTAAAGAACCGTCCGGTTGCCAACGCCGCCTCCTTGCTGCAAGGGCAGATACCCGGCGTTACCGTGCGCAACAACGGTGGCGACCCATCGGCAGATTTAGAATTAAACATTCGCGGACAAGGCTCCAGAAAGACTGAAAGCGTCCTGTGGGTAGTGGACGGCGTAGCGGGCGCTCCTTTCAATTACAACGATATAGAGTCTATCGTGGTATTGAAGGATGCTGCATCGGCGGCTATTTACGGCGCGTATTCCGGTTCGGCGGGCGTTATCCTGGTGACCACCAAGAAAGCAGCTACCGGCAAAGCTACCATTACGTACGAAGGGAGCTACGGCGTTTCGCAAGCTACCAATTTGCCGCAATCGCTCACCATTGAGCAAGAAAAGCAAGTGCGGCAAGCATCCTACGATGCAGGCGGCGGTACCCTTCCCACCGGGTGGGATGTAACTAAAAACCCATACATCGGTACTACACGAACCGACTGGATCGGCGCTATCACACGGATTGCTCCTTTCCAGAGGCACTACATCACCCTGACCGGCGGCAATGAAACCATGAGCAACCGACTCTCGGTATCCTATACCGACAACCAGGGGACGCTTGTCAGCACCTTCAACAAAAATTTCCAGGTGCGGTATGATGCCACCTATAAATTAGGAAAATACATCCGGCTGAGGGAAGACGCTATATGGAAAACCGAGGTGAAAAGAGGGACCTCTACAGACGACGCTGTGGGTGGCTCCATCATCTCCGCCATGATGATGCCCCGCAATGCTGAAGTATATTATCCCGACGGCACCTACGGCGGTACGGCCCCCAAAGACCCCGAATACATCGCCCAGTACGGCAGTAACTTCGCCGATATTCACGGCGACGTTATCAATCCGTTCCGCATGTTGGATTCGCAGTATCAGTACAGAAAACCCAGTACGATCAATTCGTCCACGTTTTTGGAAATCATAGATCCCGTTCCGGGATTGAAATTCACCAGCAGGTTCACCTACAAGTTGGACAAGACGTTCGACAAGACGTTTAATTTCAAGCGTCTGGAAGTGGGTAAACCGAACGCGGGGAACAGTTTGAATTACGAAAGCAGCAGTTTCTGGAGATGGGAAACGGAAAACACGCTCAATTACGACAAAGATTTCGGCGATCACCGTATTGGAGCGCTCCTTTCGACCACCGCCAACAAACAGCGCGGTTTAAGGTTCTATACCGGTAACACCATGTTTGATAACGAAGACCCCATCTACCAGTACCTGGAATATGGAACTGTAAGCATGAGCCAGGGCGACACCTATATGGATCCGGATAACAACGTTTCCGCAGTCGGCCGTTTATCCTACAGTTGGAACGATCGCTATTTCGCCACCGCATCTTTCCGGCGCGACTATGCCGGCCGTTTGCCCGAAGGCAAAAAGTACGGCGATTTCCCGGCTGTTACCGGTGCATGGAAAGTGTCGGAAGAAGGATTTTTTCCAAAATCCGAGACCGTTAATTTGTTGAAATTCAGAGGTAGCTGGGGACGTATCGGCAATTTGAGTTCCATTCCTTTTGCGTATGGTAATCCCGTATTAGACTTATCTTCTTCAGGCTCGCGGGGTATTCCCATCGGTGTAAATACTCCGAGTGGAAACAACGTGAGTTACACAACCGCTTTCAATCCTTATCTTACCTGGGAGACGTCGGAACAAACCGACTTCGGTATGGATTTGGATTTGCTGAGTAACCGGCTATCCGTTTCGGTGGATTATTTCAATAAAAAAACCTTCAACCTGATTAAAGCGCAGGATATGGGATGGCCAAGCTATATAGGCGTGAATGCAAAAACCATCAACGAAGGCGAAATCCACAACAGCGGCTTTGAGTTTACCCTCGGATGGCAAGACAAAGTTGGCGACTTCACCTACTTTGTGAATGCTAACTTAGGCACCCTGAAAAATAAGATTACGGACATTGGCCCCGTGAATCCGGAAACAGGAAACAAACCGGTATGGAAGTTCGACGATACCAATTACCGTTCGGTGCTTTATCCCTACCAGTCTGCCGAAGGTCAACCGCTCTACGCTTACTGGCTGATTAAATCAGACGGTCTCTTCCAAAGCGATGCCGAAGCAGCCGCTTATGTCGATAAAACCGGCGCCCGGATACAACCCAATGCTGTAGCAGGCGACATGAAGTTCGTTGATAATAATGGCGACGGCAAAATCAACGACGAAGACCGCGTGTATATGGGTTCGTATTTCCCCGGCATAACGTATGGCTTAACCGGTGGATTCACTTACAAGGATTTATCATTCAGCCTGTTGTTGCAAGGCGTAGCCGATTCTAAAGCCTTTCAGGCATGGAAATATACCATGTTGAACGAAGGCTTCCAGAATTTCAACCGCTGGAACCGTATTCTGGATGCCTATCCGAAAACCAACGACATCCCCCGCGTCACAACCGTTGACCGTAACAGTAACTTCGGAACGCAATCCGACTGGTACCTGGAGGATGCATCGTATCTAAGGATAAAGAATGTCAATATAGCATACGCACTCAACGGTTTGCTGTACAAAATGTCGCCCCAGTTGAAGGAGCAGCGCAGCGCCCTGTCGGTATATGCAAGTATTGACAATCTATACACCTTTACGAAATACACCGGTATGAATCCCGAAATAGGGATGATGGGTATGGACCAGGGGAAATATCCCGTGCCGAGAGTATTTTCATTTGGTATTAAGTTGACTTATTAACAGAATGTATAATTTAATAAAGAAAAAAAAGATGAAACGTTATATCATATTATCAATTTTAATGGCAGCATTTAGCGTATCGTGCAGTGATTTTCTTGACGTGAAACCGGAAGAAAAACCCAGTCAGGGAACTTTTTTCCTCAACGACAAGGACGCCACAGAAGCATTAAATGCTTGTTATAATGGCCTCGGTGACATATCCGGTCGTGAATTGTATTGGGAACAGGTGGGATGCGGCGATGACATGATTATTGGCCGTACACGGGATGATAACTATCACCGTATGGCCGATTTCAACTTTACAGGACGGGAAGGACCGATTAATGATGCTTCAAGATTTCTCGCTAACAATATAGCACGCTGTAACTGGGTGATATATACCCTGAACCTTAAAAGTACGCTCAGTTCTGTAGAACAGAGTCGATTGGGTGAAGCCTACTTCCTGCGCGGCTTCTTTCATTTCTACTATGCCTATCGTCTCGGACGCGCCGATCAAGGTGTTCCTTTCGACCGGTACGAGGATTACAACCCGTATGAATATGGGATTCCCGAACAACGCGCATCGGTCATGGAGAACTACGGACTCATTATCCAGGATTTTGAAAAAGCGCTTACTTTAGTGCCTTTGTTTGAGAATTATAGCGACGCTGATTACGGACGGGCGCATAAAGCCGCTTGCTGGGGCTATATGGTGAAGACGTATGCCTACTGGGCGCAGCACGATCCGTCCAAATGGGCTTTGATTCCGCCTTTAGTAGATAAAATGGAACAGGAAGGCAAACGCGGACTGTTGGACAACTACGCCGATGTATTTCTTATGGCCAGTAACTGGAGCAAGGAATATATCTGGAGCGCTGTATCCAAGGGACGCGGCACCTCTATCGGCAGCGTTATACCGGGCGTTGTTCTCGAAAACAAGGCTTGGGGTATGTACAACGGCTGGGGATATTACAAACCTACGCTAAACATCTACAACGAGTTTGCAGCAGGCGACAAACGCAGGAGGGTAAGTCTGTTGGAATACAACGACGAGTTTACGATATTCGGCACACAGCGCCGCTTCTATTCTACCTCGGACGATGAATCCGGATTTATGGTCAATAAATTTATGGATCCAATCAGTTACGGACAGGTATATCCTGACGGGCACGGCGAGTCTCCTTACCTGAATACCAACGGCGACTGGATGACTACCGATTTGAACCTGCCTTTTATGCGTCATGCCGAAGCGGTACTTTTCAAAGCGGAAGCGCTGGTTATGCAGGGCAATGGCGCCGCAGCCGCTACCGAGTTGAACAGGCTGACCGCCCGCGCCGGTCTGGGCAATGTATATACCAATGCTACTTTAGCCGATTTAAAGCACGAACGCCGTGTGGAACTGGCGTTTGAACTCACCGATCGTTTCATGGATTTGAAACGTTGGCAGGATTGGGATAAACTGAATGAACCCAGATATGTGCGTAAGTATGCCGACCGCAGCGACCCACTATCTACCTGGGAACCCATCATAAGCCCGTCGTGGGGAGCAGCCAGAAACTTCAACCCGGCTACCGACATCGTCTTCCCCTACAATCCCGACGATGTAGTCAAAGCTGACGGTAAGCTGAAACAAAATCCGATGGATTAAACTTTCTCAACGCCCGGTAAACAGGGATATCCCCATTTACCGGGCGTTTATTAATAATCAATAAATCATTCATGTCAAATGAATAACAAATACGCTAAACTACTGATTCTTTTTTGCTTTGCTGTCGCCTGTTTCAATCTCGCCCAGGCGCAGGAAATACAGATACATTCCCATAACGATTACAGCCGGGAAGTGCCTTTTTATCAGGCTTATGCCCAACACCTGTCGTCCATCGAAGCCGATATCCATGCTACGGAAACAGCGGATGAACTCAAGGTAGCGCACGATGCGAAAGACCTTCCCTCCGCCCCGACTCTCGACGAATCCTACATTCGCCCGTTAGTCGATTTGTATAAACAAAACGCCGGCCGGGCCTGGAAAAATTCAGACAAAACCCTTGTCCTGCTAATTGACCTGAAAACGCCGACTAACCCAACCTTAGACCGGTTGATTACCAAACTAAAAAGCTATCCCGAAGTTTTCGACCCGTCCGTCAATCCCTACGCCGTACGGGTGGTTATCTCCGGGAACACACCGGATGCCGACACGTTCGATACCTATCCGTCCTTTATCTTCTTCGACGGCGCCCGGACGGATTATACGCCCAAACAATTGGAACGAATTTATATGATCAGCCTCAACCTGCGCGATTATACGCAATGGAACGGGAAAGGCCGCATGATTGAAAACGAATATCAGGCCGTTCTCCAACAGATTGACGCCGTGCATAAGCTGGGAAAGCCTATCCGTTTCTGGGGAACGCCCGACGGCGTGACATCATGGAATACATTTTATACGATAGGCGCGGATTACATCAACACCGACCAACCGGAGACCTGCGCAGCCTTTTTCCGTAATTTCCACAAAAAGACATTCCGTATAAACGCCGAAGCGACAACAACCGACGAGGTAACACGGGCTACCCGGTTGGATAAGGCTACTGCCGGATTCCAAGGATTCCAGGGTAAAGAACTGCAACTCACGCATGGCATTGATATTTATGAGCCTGCCTTTCGCAATGACGGCAAACAAAAGCCGGTGAAAAACGTAATCCTGATGATTGGCGACGGGATGGGACTGGCGCAACTTTGTGCCGCCGACGCCGTCAATGAAGGGTTGTCAATACTGAGACTCCGCTATATCGGTTTTCAGAAGACGCAGGCCGCCGACTCCTACACAACCGATTCGGCCGGTGCGGGAAGCGCCCTGGCCACGGGGAAGAAACATAAAAACAGGCATATCAGTATGAACCCCGACGGTACGCCGAATCCATCTATGGCGGATTATTTCAGTGAGAAGAACTATGCTTGCGGGGTTGTCACACTGGGAAATCTGGCCGATGCCACGCCTGCCGTTTTCTATGGCCATACCACCGAACGCGACCGGTCGAACGAGATTACGTCCTACCTGACCGATGGGAAACTTACGTTACTGAACGGGAGCGGTATGTCGCACTTTACCAACCGGAAAGACGGGAGAGACCTCTTTGGTGAATTACAGTCGAAAACCGGATACCATTTTGAAACCGCGATTGAGGATATCAACAAGGCAAGCGGCAAGGTCATCTGCGTGGACGAACGCATGGGCAAACCGACCACCGAAGCGACACTGAATCTGCTGGCCGACGCCACCCGCGAAGCCATCCGCAAACTGACCGGCGAACGAGGCGCGAAAGGTTTTTTCCTGATGGTCGAAGGTGCAAAAATAGACTATGCCGGTCATACCAATTTGTTACCGGCCTCCATTCTGGAAACGTTCAGCTTTGACCAGGCCGTAGCCGAAGCGCTCCGTTTTGCCGACAGCAACGGCGAGACATTGGTCATTGTCACCGGCGATCACGAAACGGGCGGGTTGAGCTTAGTCGATGGTAACCCGCAGGTAAAGTCGATTACCGTGCAATATACCACCGACGACCATACGCCCATTATGCTGCCGGTATTTGCCTACGGCCCCGGCGCCCAGATATTCACCGGCGTATATGAAAATACGGACATATTCCACCGGATACTGAAAGTTGCAGGGATAAAATAAGATTCAAGGATTCAATAATTGTAGGGGCATACCTGCGTAACAGACAAGGGATTGACCAAAAAGCCTGGTTTCGTCATTGCGAGATCCCAATAAGCCTTCGGCTTATCAAAAAAGTAAAATGACGAGCATTTGCAATATGTTGATAATGTATGTGATACAAAACTCGTCATTATAAGCCGTAGGCGAAGCAATCCAGAGTATTGA
>JAISJX010000005.1 GCA_031261145.1 Tannerella sp. | reverse complement strand
AAAACGAGCGGCAATCACGCCATCGCGCGGGGCATACATGCGACAGTCGTCAAGATTTTTTTTGGCAACGGCAGTCATTGATTTTGCCTGTTGCAAGCCCGTTTCCACTTCCACAAACTTTATTTCGGACAAACTACCGTTGTCGTGTACCTTCACAAGGCGGTCGTAAGCGTCTTGTGCCTGTTGCTGTTTAGAAAGCATCATCTGATACGAATTTTCAGCCGTAGCTGTGTTGAGCGTGGCAAGCAACTGTCCCTTTCGCACCCGTTGTCCTTCGGAAACAAACACCTGTTCGACTGTTCCCATGCTTGAAAATGCAAGCGAAACGGCAACCGATTCTTCCATCGTACCGACATACGTCCGTAGTAGAGACGGGGCGCCCCCCGTCTCTACTACGGTAATCACTTTCACAGGAATGATTTTTTCCTGCTTGCCCGTATCCGTTTTGTTTGTGCAGGCGGTCATGATAATTGTCGTCAAAAGACTGATAATAAAACTATTATACTTTTTCATTGTCTTAAAAAAAAATTATTAAAATTCATGCCCGCAGAGGTACGGCAATTTTTCTACTCTAAAAAGTTCTATTTTTCTTATTTTTGTCCTAAAAGTCGAATATATATAAATAATTATCCGTTTTATGAATAAATTATTGTACTTTTACGGCATGAAAAAGATAAAAAGGCAGAATTTTGCGGAAGTGGAAATTACGCCGCAGAACTGGAATGAATATGTGAAAGGCAAGGCTAACGTGTTTACTGTGAACGATGATTTATTCCTTATAGAAGATTTACATCTCTTACCGAGGTTCGATTTTCCGTTCAAAGTCAATATGACGGTTGTGAATATTTGCACTCAAGGCGTTATGCGAAGCAGAGCCGGTTTCAAACTTCACGAAGGTAAAGCCCCCTGTATCAACGTATTTTGGCAAAATCAAACGCTTCAGCAGGAGTACTTTAGCGATGATTACCAAGGGTATGCCATTATCATGTCGCAGCAATTTACCGACAAACTTCTTCACGAAATACAACGGCGAACGGACATTCCGTTTCATTTCGATGACAACCACAGCATTCCACTTACGAGCGAAGAATTAGAAATGTTCGTTTCCTATTACAATGCAATAAAAATGATAGCAGGACTAAACCGCTATCCTTATCAGATCGAAACTTTGTGGCATATTACCATGGCATTTATCTATATATCAAATTATTACAATAACTTTCTCCCCCCCAAAACAGTAACCTCGCCACAAGACATTCTTGTAAACAAGTTTATGAAACTCGTAAAGGAAAACTTCAAGCACGAGCGGCAAATGTCATTTTATGCCGGCAAATTTAGCCTCACACCTAAATATTTATCCCTGAAAATAAGAGAAATTACAGGGAAATCCGTCACCGACTGGATTGATGATTATGTCATTCTTGAAACGAAAGCCTTGCTGAAATCCACAAATATGACTGTTCAGCAAATCAGCGATGAGTTGAATTTCCCATCTCAATCATTTTTCGGGAGATATTTTAAACGGAATACGGGGATGTCGCCCAAAGAGTATAGAGGGAAATAAAAATTTGCATAATACGTATATTTTGCATATTAAAAAGAATATGTTACCTTTGCCATAAGTAAGGTATTTGAAACAATGGTAAAACGCAGCAGAGCAAAGTAGCTCGCTCGTTTCTATATCGTTACCCATTGCGGATACTTTTGTGTACAAAATTTTGTTTTTTCAGAGGATTGAAAAATAAAATCGTATCTTTGCAACAGTAAAACGGGATGTAGCACAGTTGGCTAGCGCGCCACGTTCGGGACGTGGAGGTCGGAAGTTCGAATCTTCTCATCCCGACTCATATATAAAACATCTGACAGTGAGTTGGATGTTTTGTTTTTAACATACTTAAATCAATAGACATGAATGAATTAAAAAAGAAACAAGGTATTAACCGGAGACAGTTTTTGAGCTATTCGGCTTTAGGTCTGGCCGGTCTGACCATCCTGCCGAGTTGGGCTGTTGACGGTGTGCGGATTGCTCCGAGCGACCGGGTAGTGCTGGGCTTTATCGGTTTGGGACGCCAGGGGTTGAGCGATTTCCGCGGGTTTGCCGGATGCCCGGGTGTACAGGTAGCCGCCTGTTGCGACGTGGATACAATCAAGGTGGAACGTTTCCGCAGACGGGTGATGGAATGGCAGAAGTCGAAGAGCATGAACCCGCGGTGCGACGGATACGAATTTTTCGAAGATTTGCTGAACCGGAAAGATATTGACGCCGTGGAAGTAGCTTCCCCCGACCATTGGCACGCTCTGTTGGTGATTAATGCCTGCCGGGCGGGGAAAGACGTGTATTGCCAGAAACCGCTGGCCTATACCATTACCGAAGGGCTGGCCATGGTAAAAGCCGTCCGCGACAACAAACGGGTATTGCAAGTAGGCAGCCAGCAGCGCTCAAGCAAGGAATTTCAAAAGGCCATCGAATTGGTTCAAAACGGCGCTATCGGACATATTGAGAAGATATACGCCCGTGTAGGGGAACCTCCTACGCCGCTGAACCTGCCGGAACAACCCGTTCCCTCCAATTTGAATTTCAACCAGTGGATGGGACCGTTGAACGACCCGAAGATTCATTACCATCAGGACTTATGCCCGATAGTAAGCCTGGACCCCGAAAAGGCGGAAACCTTGTGGGGAGCCTGGCGCTGGTATCAGGAGACCGGAAACGGATATACGGCCGACTGGGGGGCGCACATGTTCGATATCGCACAGGCGGCCATCGGCATGGACGGTTCAGGCCCGGTGGAGTTTATCCCGAAAGGTTATAACGGAACTTCTTATGCCACCATGAGGTATGCAAACGGTATCGTCATGACCGAACAGCCTTATCTGGATGACAACGACGATGCACAGGGCATCAAATTTATCGGGAGCAAAGGTTGGATTGAAGTAGCGCGGGGTTACCTGGCTTGCTCCGATTCATCAAAAGTGCCGTCCGAACTGGCCGGTCGCCGCCCGATGA
Organism: Tannerella sp.; assembly: GCA_031261145.1. The sequence continues at coordinate 1,879 of JAISJX010000005.1, read as the reverse complement.
ACGCCGCCCAGCGTACACAGGCGGCTACGCAAACCGCCGCCCAACGCTCCCAACGGGGTGAACAGAACCGCGCCGGCGCATTGGCTTTTGAAATCAGCTCCCCGCACATGCAGGATTTTGTGGATTGTATCCGTTCCCGTCAGAACCCGATCGCGCCGGTGGAAGTAGGTTGCAGCACCAATACCCTGTGCTGCCTGACCAATATCTCCCGTGAGTTGAACCGTCCGGTGAAGTGGAATCCCGCCACATTGAGCTTTGTCAATGACAAGGAGGCCGAAGCACACCGCCTGTATTACTACCCATACCGCCGTCCTTATTCGCTTTGTTTATAATCCGGCAAGTACAGGACTAAAAAAGAAAGGATACCGGTGACGGTATCCTTTTTCATTTTATATATGCCGTTCGTATCAATCAATATACGTAGTCGGCTTTTGCCAGGTAATCATAGCTTTGCTTCACACTGGCTACCGGGTCGTTATTGGTGTATTGTTCCACTTCCACATACCAGTCTTTGATGCCGTTGGCTTTCATTTGTTCAAAGATAGGTTGGAAATTCATCATGCCGCTGGCGCCGATTTCCTTTTCATCCTTGATGTGAATAACTTTAAACTGGCCGGCATGTTCCTTCAGGTATTTCACCACGTCGCCGCCGCCTACCTGACACCAGTAAACGTCCAGTTCGAAACATACGTGGTTTTTGCTTACGTTATTCAACAGGAAGTCGTAAATCAGTTGGCCGTCGATTTTCTTGAACTCGAAATTGTGATTGTGATAGCCGAAAGCGATGCTGGCGGCAGCCGTCTTGTAGCCTACGGAGGTGAAGTAATCGCAATACATCTTCAAGTCATCCAGGGTAGTCTGGTCGTTAACCGGCATCCAGGGCTGAATCATATATTTCACGCCCAATTGATTGTGGGCTTCGATTGCCTGGTCCCACCAAGCCATGATAGCAGCTTCTTTTTCCTTGTCGAAAGCCTGGCTCAGGTGGGCGCTTGTACACTTCATACCCAGGTCTTCTACTATTTTCTTAAATTCGGTTGGCTCCAAACCGTAGATTTTGCCGTTATCGTAGCTGGCGGTTTCCAGGTTCTTGTAACCCATTTTGGCAACGGTTTCCAAAACGGCTTTAATACCGGCATCCTTTACCATATCCCTCAAGGAGTATAATTGCAGGCCGATATATTTGCCCGAACCGGCGCTGCCTCCGCAAGAAGATAATAACTGAGGGGCAACCATTCCTCCGGCAAGCAAAAGGGAGGCTTGTTTCAAAAAATCACGTCTGTTTTGCATAATTCATATAAATTAAAAGATTTATTCCCTGATTATTTTACTTAAAAGTAAGTAATCCTTGCAAAAGTATGACTAAATATTTGTAAAGTATCCCCATATACACGTTAAAATCTATGAAAAACGACAAATAGTTATTGTTCCGCCGGTAAGAGGAGTTCTTTGACTTTATCTTCATTTTCGAATAACACACAGCCGCCCGTATGTTCCCCGCCGACCAGGCCCGAATTCCTGAGTTTCATAAAGAGAGGAGACTTCAATGCCTCCCTCAACCCTCCGTCCGCTACATTCCTGTCCGAATAGGGCGAAAAGGGACACGGCTCCGCTTTCCCCTCCGGGTTGATGTGGAAGAATCCCCGTCCGGCCGCCAGGCAGCCGCCCATACTCTCTTCATCCCCCGGAAACGAAAAAAATATCATTTTCCTGTAGCCAAGTTTGATGACCTCAAGCGCGTCAGCCATTTGCGGCACTGCCTTTGGACTGACGAAAGACGTCACCTCAATGGTTTTATAACCGACTTCGCTAAGCGCGTCAAGGATAGCTATTTTTTGATCAGTCGGTATAAAAGTCTTGAGATTTTGAAAACCGTCTC
>JAISJX010000468.1 GCA_031261145.1 Tannerella sp. | reverse complement strand
CCTGAAAATAATCCCGACCGCCCGCGGATACTGCAAGGCTATCTGAAAATGATGGAAAGCCTGAAGTCGTTCCAGTCCGAATCGGGCATGTGGAATCAGTTGATTGACGCGCCGGATTGTTGGGCGGAGACTTCCGGCACGGCGATGTTTACGTATGCCATGATTACCGGCGTGAAGCGCGGCTGGCTGAATCGTGATGAATACGGGCCGGTTGCACGGAAAGCCTGGCTGGCGTTGGTGCCCTATATCAATGCCGACGGCGATGTGACGGAAGTTTGCGTAGGCACAAACAAATTGAATGACCGGCAATATTATTACGACCGTCCGCGGATTGCCGGCGATTATCACGGGCAAGCGCCGGTGCTGTGGTGCGCTTATGCGTTGATAGATAATAAATAGCTAAAACGTAAATAACCCAAAAAACATACCGGTCTGCCTGTGTGTTTTTTGGGTTACCGTTTCCTTTATTTTCTCAGCGCTTCGACATCTTCCGCTTTCTTCGATATTTTCTTCCCCAGCAAGCGAGAACCGTTTTCCGTAATCAAATAATCTTCTTCATTGCGGATACCTCCGAAACCTTTGTACGTCTCTACTTTATCATAATTGATAAACGAATCCAACCGTTTTTCGCTACGCCACTGGTCTATCAGTTCGGGGATAAAATAGATTCCCGGTTCGATGGTATGAACAAAACCCGGTTCGAGGATACGCGCTAATCGCAAGGACTTACGTCCGAACTGTTTGCTTTTCGCTTCTCCGTCATATCCGACATACAGTTCGCCGAGGTTTTCCATATCGTGTACGTCCAAACCCATCATGTGACCAAGTCCGTGCGGATAGAACAGCGCATGAGCGCCGGCTTCTACGGCTTCCGCCGCGTCTCCGCGCATCAGTCCAAGGCTTTTCAGACCTTCCACGATGACCGTAGCCGAAATATCATATACCTCCTCGAAACGGATTCCAGGATGCAACGCCGCTACGGATGCTTCGTGGCAAGCCACCTGAATATCATAGATTTCCCGTTGGCGCGTTGTGAAAACTCCGTTTGCCGGTACGGTCGATGACATATCACCTGCGTAACCCATTTCCGTTTCGGCGCCGGCGTCCAACAGGAATAAATCCCCGCTTTTGATGGTATGTCCATGATAATGATTATGTAATGTCTGTCCGTTAATCGTTGCGATGGTTGGGAACGAAACGCGGTAATTCTGCGCGTAGGCAACGGCCTCAACGGCTGCCGCCACATCACATTCACGGATCCCCGGACGCGCCATTTTCATAGCGGTTAAGTGCATGTCTGCCGTCACATTACAAGCCTTTTCAATCTCGACGATTTCCTCGTCCGTCTTGTGATTCCGGAGATTGATAACGTCCCGTACAAAGTCGATGGACGGTTTTTCGCTCCTCGGCTGAATGGCCAGTAAATCCCACAATTTAATCCGGTGTTCGGCGCGGTAAGAAGGCAGATAGTGGATGGTTTGTCCTTTCAGAACGGCGTTTTTCAGATACTGTTCGAGGTCTTGGGACGGTTGCAGGATGGAAATTCCGGCCGCTTCGCATTTTTCATGCAACGTCGGCTGTGTGCCCATCCACACGATGTCGTCAATTGTCAATTCATCCCCGAAAATAATGTCTTTGCCATGGTCGATATCCATCACAGCGGATAAACCGGCATAAGGCAGGCCGAAAAAATACAAAAAGGTAGAGTCCTGCCGGAACGGATAGGTGTTACCTTCGTAATTGCACCCAGTTTCGTCGTTCCCCAGAAAAAGTAATAAACCGGAGCCAACTGCCTTTTTCAGAGCGACTCGTCGTTGAATGTAAGTTTCTTTGCAAAACATATTATTTCAATTTTTTGATTAGAAATGAACAAAGGTACGAAATTTTTCCTATTTTTGTATCTTAATCGCCATGATTAAAATGAAAAGATGTTATTAGATAATAAAACGGAGTTGGATATTCGACAAGCTGAAACCTGTCAAACTCCGGAACAGCCGAAGGATACGCTGTTTCAGGAGAAGGATTATTATGCCGGATTTCTTCGGAATCTGGGCGTAACGGAAAGATACGACGGTGCGTTATACCGGCTTGTCCCGCAGGAAGGAAAGCATTGGACGCCGCGGTTGGACGATGTCGCTGCGGCGGTGCGGCAGTTGGCGGTACAGGAAAATGTGCCGTTCGAGGAAGCGCTGTCCGTTTTAAGTTTGGTGGCGGATAAACTGGACGGCAACAGGCCGGTTCCGCAACCTGTACGTTCTTATATGTGTAAGGAAGCGCTAAAGCGTGCGGTCATGCAGCGATTCAAAGAGGCTACCGGAGAGGCGTACGCTAACCTGACGGAGCTGGCTCATAAAATCAGCGATAATTTGGACGAAGCAAACGAAACGTTTAACACTATCCGTATTTGCGACCCGTCAATGGGTTCGGGATTCTTTCTGGCGACAATGCTGAACGAGCTAATCGCCCTCAAATCGCGGTTGGGTATTTTAGCTGATAAACAGGGAAATCCGCTGTTTCAATATAAAGTGACGGTCGATGGAGACGACTTGTCGGTATTTGATAAAAAACGCTTTAGCGTCCATTCGTTCAGCGATACGGATGCGGAAAGCCTGCGTATCCGGGAGGCTTTGCTTCATGAAAAACGCATCCTTATCGAGCAATGCCTGTTTGGCGCCGGTATAAATCCCACTTCCGTTTCGATTGGGCGGGTGCGTTTGTGGCTCGAATTTCTGAAACATTTCCGTTGGGATGTAAAACAAGCTGTCCTGCCGCTTGTGGCGAGTAATCTCCGGCGCATCGAATGGCGTTATGAGATGCCGGAATTATTACATGAGAATGGTGATTTTGCCGGATTTGACGTCGTCATCGGAAATCCGCCCGGCGATTTTTATGAGTTGGGTTACAGGCTGTTGAAACAGGAGTATTTCTTGTCCTGTATTTCGTCGAACAGTTGGATGAGGTCTGCTTCGGCGGATAATCTGATAGCGGAGATAAATCCATTGTTACTGATTGAGTTTGCGGATTCGGACAAACCGGAAAATACGCTTGCCGGACAGGAGATTATTCTTTTGCAGAAGACGCATAATCAGCGCCGGATGATGAATTGCCGGATAAATGCCGGTTTTGACATTCAGGAAGATGATATAGAGGCTTATGTGGCTCAAAACGAAACGCTTTCTTTGATGGAGAAAGAAGAAGTAACGCCCGCCGGGCCGATTGTATTTTCGATTCTTTCCGATACGGAAAAACACCTTATTCATAAGATTGAAAAGGCCGGAATGTCGCTCGGCGCCTGGGATATCCGGATGTATCCGGGTATTAAAACAGGGTACGATGAGGCGTTTGTCATTGACGGGAAAGCGAAAGACGAGTTTATCCGGGCCGATTATAAGAATGTGGATATTCTCAAACCGCTGCTTATGGGTGGGAATATCCGGCGTTATGTGCCCGGAAAATCCGACCATTGGTTGATTTCCATCCCGTGGCACTTCCCCTTGTTGTACGACAAGACGATCACAACGGCTTCGGAGCGGGCGGAATTGCGTTTTCAGCAACAGTATCCGGTGGTGTATGAGTATTTGACAAAATACAAGAAAGCGTTATCATTGCGGGATGCGGAGGGTGTCGGCGTCGCGTTTGAGTGGTATGCCTTGCTGGATTTTGGAACAAGTCATAAATGGGATGATTTCACGCAACCGAAAATAGTCTGGAAACAAGAGGCGGAGACGTCGAATTTCTGTCTGGATTACAGCGGTTGCGCTTTGCTGGATACGACCTGTTTCGCGGCCGGACAACACCTGAGGTACTTGCTTGGAGTATTAAATTCCAAACTGGGACGATATATGTTGCGTGACGCTCCACGATTGTCGAACGGATACAGGCAAATCAGTATCCTGACGCTGGAAGCGCTGAAAGTACCTGTTCCGAATATTAAAATCGAATCGGAAGTGACGACGCTGGTAAGTAAACGCACATCAGACTCCCATTCGATTGATAACGAAGAAATTGATAAAAAGATAGACCGGTTGGTTTATGACATCTATCAGTTGAACGACGAAGAACGTGAATTTGTAGAGATAAATATTTCATATTTTTGATTCATTTAATATATTATAGTATGGTTACACGAAGAAATTTTTTAAAAACGGCCACCATGGCCTCCGCCGGACTTGCAATGGGCGGAATGAATTTGAATGCGGCGAATTATCGCCAGGTAGTAGGTGCGAACGGCAAAGTGAACCTGGCCTGTATCGGAATTGGATTCAGGGGTTCGGAAATCATTCCTGAGTTTGCCAAAACGGGCTTAGCGAACGTCGTAGCGCTTTGCGACGTCGATATGGGAGCGAAACATACGCAGCAAATTATGGCGATGTTTCCGAATGCCAAGCGCTTTACGGATTACCGGGTCATGTTTGACAAGATGGGTAATGAATTTGAAGCGGTTACAGCCGATATTCCGGATTTTGCCCATTATCCGGCAGCGATTCATTCCATCCTGGCAGGCAAACATATCTATGTTGAAAAACCGATGTGCCGCACCTTCCTCGAAGGCGAACTGATGATAAAAGCCGCGAAGGAACACCCGAATATCGTTACCCAGATGGGCAACCAGGGACATTCCGATGCTAATTATTTCCAGTTCAAGGCTTGGAAAGACGCAGGAATTATCAAAGATGTGACGGAAGTGACGGCTCACATGAATTCGTCGCGCCGTTGGCACGACTGGAACTCGCGCATCTCCAAATATCCTTCCGCAGAGCCGATTCCGGACGGATTGGACTGGGATACATGGAACATGGCCGTGCAGTATCATGAATACAACGACCGGTATCATCGCGGTAATTGGCGCTGCTGGTATGATTTGGGTATGGGTGCGTTGGGCGATTGGGGCGCACATATTCTGGATACGATTCATCAATTCCTGGAATTGGGATTGCCGTACGAAATCAATCCGGTTTGGCTGAAAGAGCATAACGATTATTTCTACCCGATGTCCAGTTCGCTTCAGTTCCGTTTTGCCGCACGTAAAAATATGCCGGCATTGGATATCAATTGGTATGACGGTCTGGATAATGTGCCGCCGGTGCCTGCCGGTTACGGAACGTCGGACATTGACCCGAATATTCCACCTGTTGCCGGGGGGAAACTTAAACCGACGAAATTGAATCCGGGAAAGATTATTTACAGTAAGGACTTGACATTCAAAGGCGG
>JAISJX010000186.1 GCA_031261145.1 Tannerella sp. | reverse complement strand
TCGCTTCGGGAGTCAATCATGTGTATTTTCAGGGAACCATCTATTCGCCTAAGGAAGCGGCCTGGCCGGGCTGGAAATTCTATGCGGCGGTGGATATGTCGCCCACCAACTCCATCTGGCGGGATGCGCCCGCCTTCTTCGATTACATCAGCCGCACGCAGTCGTTCCTCCAAAGCGGGACGCCTGACAACGACTTCCTGCTCTACCTGCCGCTGTATGACATGTGGCACGAGCAGCGCGGAAACTATTTCGCCACGTTCGCCATCCACGGCATTCGTCGGCGCATACCCGAATTTTGTGAAGGCGTGGAACGGATTATGTCCTGCGGATACGACCTGGATTATATTTCCGACCGGTTTATTCAGACTACGACCGTCGAAAACGGATTGTTGAAAACCGAAAGCGGCGCACATTACAAGGCGCTGATTCTCCCGTCGGTCAAACGGATTCCCGTGGAAACGCTTTCCCGCATCCACGAACTGGCCGCACAGGGCGCGACGATCGTTTTTGCGGGACAGTATCCCGAAGACGTCCCCGGCTTGTCCCGCCTCGCAGAAAGAAGGCAGGACTTCACCGCCCTGATGGAACGCTTCCCCGAAGTCCCGTCGTTTGAACAGGTCTCCGAAAACAAAACCGGCAAGGGCGTCATCATCACGGGAAAGAACCGGTATGCGGAACTTCTTGCAACGTTCAGCGCCGGGAAAGAAGCCTTTGTCAGCGACTTCGGCGGCAAACTGATTCGCCGTGCACACGAAGGCGGACATCTCTATTTCTTTTCGATGCTGAAGAATACGCCCGTGGACGGCTGGATGCCGCTGGGTGTTCATGCCCGGAGCGCCGTGTTTTTCGACGCCATGACAGGCCGTACCGGCAAAGCGCGGCTGCGGCACACGAACGGCGTGACGGAAGTGTATCTGCAACTGCGTCCCGGCGAATCCATCCTCCTGAAAACCTTCGCCGACAATGACGTTCGGGCGGACGAATGGAATTATTACCGGCCAACCGGTACGCAACTGGCGTTGAACGACGGCTGGGAAATGTGTTTCACGGAAAGCGCCCCGCAAGTGAACGGAACGTTCAAACTTCCGACGCTTGGCTCGTGGACGGCGCTGGCCAATGACACGCTGAAAAAGAACATGGGAACCGCCCGCTATTCCATCCGGTTTGATTTTCACAAGACGGCGGGAAAAGAATACCGGCTGTGCCTGGGCGACGTGAGGGAAAGCGCTGCGGTGAAGGTCAACGGCCAATCCGCCGGCGTCCTGTTTGCCGTTCCTTTTGAAACAAACATCGGCGCGTTGCTTCGGGACGGCGCGAACATCCTCGAAATTGAAGTGACCAACCTGCCTGCCAACCGGATTGCCGATTATGACAGGCAAGGCATTGAATGGCGGATATTCCATGAAATAAACTTTGTGGATATTACCTATAGCGATACCCGTTTCGACAAATGGCAACCGCTGGATTCCGGCTTGCTCGGCCCGGTGACGATTCAGGAAGTCAGGAAGCTGTAAGTGCGTTTTTCATGGAAGTCTTTAAGTCGGTCTTAGATGACCCGGTATAGCGCTTCGTTACAAGGATGTGAACAGAGGTGGTTTTAATTCTTTCTTTTGTGAACCTTGTGCCTTCCTTTGTGTCCCTTGTGTTATAAAATAGATTCAAACTTTCTCAGACAGTCGCTTTTTTCCTTACCGGGTTTTTTTGCAGTCTGTCTTTCCGGAGTTCGCCGGGGTTACGGCCTAATTCGGTCTTGCAGAATTTGGTGAATTGGGGGATGGTGCTGAATCCGTATTTAGCGGCAACCTGTTTCAGCGGGATGTTTCCGGAACATATCTCGTGGTATATCTTATTGGCCCGCTGTTCTTTTATCCACTTATAGGGCGGTTTGTCGAACACTTCCCTGAATTTTTTGGAGAACTGCTTGGGCGTTTGATGCAGGGCGTCTGCCATCTCTATCACGGTTTTGTATTTAGACCAGTTTTTCCGGACATACTCGGAAAATGCCGTATCCCGGCTCAAGATCGGATATAAAAAGTCGTATAGCTGCTCTTTCGGATAATAGGCTCTAAACATCAAAAAGAACTCTCTGATTTTCATGTCAAAGAAAACTTTACACTTTATGCCGTCTCCGATACAATTGCGCAGTCCGGTGAGAAAATGCAACATCCGGGAATTGATTTCCAGCGTATAAGCGCCTGTTTCCGGGGGATCGCTTCGCCCGATCGGTTCGCAATAGAGTTGCTCGATATGGTAGCACTCACAAAGATTGATATGGCCGCGCAGCCTGAAAACTATCATAACACAGTCTGTAAGCGTCGAAAAAGAGAAGGTGCTTACGGCCGGAAGAAAAAGGAACTGCCCTTTATGTGTTTCATACGTGACGGATTCAGTAAACGAATAACATATACGTCCGTCCATAAGGAATACAATCTCATTGTCATTGATATTCCATATTCCGGTTATACCTTGCGAATAGTTTATCACTTCAATGGCAGGCCTATTCGAATGGTCATAATTGAAACACCCTAAGTGCTCCTGTACATTCATCAGACGCATAACATTCTGTTCTTTTTATAAGTTATGCGACAAAATTACAAAATAAATCAGATTAAAACAACAATACAATTGAAAAATAAAATGATTTTTTTTTACTGTCAGCAAAGTTATCTTTAACCTCTGCTATCAGAAAGGGCAATACGACTACATTTTCGTAAAACTACAAGAGTAATCACAATATCAACTCTTTCTTATTTCCGGCAATGTAAAATCAACAAAACAGAGTGCTGCAAGCGCAGTACCATATCGTTTTTCAATTGTAATACCTTCTGTAACAAAATTCAGATCGCCAAGGTAAAACTTACGGTATGTCTTCT
>JAISJX010000442.1 GCA_031261145.1 Tannerella sp. | reverse complement strand
CCTGCGGAAAATTCTTTGCGTTGTTCGAGGCGCAAATCGGGATTACCTATCAGGGACGGATAAATGCGAACTACATTTCCGCTTGTCGTACTGCCGAACCATTGGTTGTTAATATGAGGACCGAATGCCTGACCGTTGGTTTGCCAACTGAAATTGTCCACATCCCTGTATGCCGACATGGAACCGTCGTAATGAAGCAGCCCGCCCTCAGCTTTCACTTTAAGAAAATCAAGGAAAGATACATCCTTCATAAAATCTTCTTCCGAAAGAATCCAACCGGCGCCGAAAGTCGGAGAAAAAGCATAACGGTTGTTTTTCAAGGAATACGTTCCCGATAATCCCAAGGCGGTCTGGAACAGATAGCGGTTTTTATAGGCATAACGTCCCGAAAAAGTATTTGTTACTTCCCTGCGATGTTCCGTAATAAATTTTAATGTTCGTTTGGTGATGAAAGAGGTCAATGCGGCGTCAATATTGTGGTCGCCGAGTTCTCTTTTCCATGCCGCTTTAAACGAGCCGAAAAATCGTTGCGAAAGATAATCTGCCAATTTGGTTTTATTTGCCATATCGCTTCGGGTATGGCTGCTGCTTTTCTGGTAAGTATATCCTCCCGGTAAGGATGGGTCTCTAACAATAATGTAGGCGTCGTAGTTTTCGGCTTTACCGAGGCGAACCAAGTTTGTGGCGTCGAAAGAGCCGAACAGTGTAGCCGTAAGCCCTTTAAGCAGGAACCCGAAATCCATGTCAAGAGCCGCATGCATAAGTCCCCGGCGGGTACTTTCCGTATAATAGCCGTTGTTCATCATATTTCCGACAGGGTTTTGCTGAAAAAGGTCGCTGACTACGTAACCGCCCGATATATTTTCGGTTTCCGTCCAATATGCCGGAAATGAAATTCCCGGTATCAGATTCACGTTTTGTATTATATCGGGAAACTCATAAACGCCAATCGTCGTGTTTGAACTTTCGTCTTCACTCGAATAATTGGCGCTATATCCATAGTTGGGCGATTTCCGGTAAGCGATGGAAGAAAATATCCCGAAACATGTCGTTACGAAGTCGTTCAAATTGATACTGAGGTTGGAATTGAGATTTACACGGTCATAACGCGAGGAAGAACCTATTTTCAGGATGTCATCTTCGCCTGTATAACCCAGAAAGGCATAATATTTGAGCGTATTGTTGCCGCCTCCCGAAGATACATTAATCCGGTTATAATCGGATGATTCTTTCAGCAGCAGTTTCCGGAAGTCAGTGTTGGGAAACAGCGTGTCGTAAGGATTATTCAGTGCGTAAGCCGCAATTTCGGTCTCCGAATAAAGGGGGTCCAATCCGCTGTTACGTCTTGCGATGTTATTAAGGCGGGCATAGTCCGTACCGTTTGTATATTCGGGCATTCTGTCAATAAATTTAATTCCCGATTCGACACTGACATTCAGGACGCGGTCGTTATGTCGTCCCGTTTTGGTCTTGATATACACGATACCGTTGGCTGCAAAAGCGCCATACAATGCTTTTTCCACCACATCCCTTACAATGGTTACCGTCTCTATTTCCTGCGGGTCAAGAGGCGTCTCGGCAATGTCAACCGGCACTCCGTCAACCATGTACATAAAAGTTTTGCCGCGCCCTGTGATATCCACTTTTGAACCTGCGTCCCAACGGTTTATCCGTTCCAAGGCTGTCATACCGGGCGCTCCATGTCTTTCAATCACTTCAATGCCCGCAACCAATCCTGTGAGAGCGTTACGAATGTCCGATGTGCTGAACTGCTCCAAATCGTCTCCCGTCAGCACAACCGAACTTCCAACCGAATGTTTTTTCAAGATATTGTTGAAAGGCAGCGGAATAACATCTTCTTCCGAAGCGAACAATTCAGCCGTTGTTAATGTTATTTCTCCGGCTGATTGCAATTCTCCGGCTTGTTTGACATTTCTTACAAATCCCCGTTTGTAGAAAGTAACAGGCGCACCCGGACGCGATTCAAATTGTACTTTTCCATCATTGCCGGTACGGAGATGTTGTATTCCTTCGTCCACAATCACCTGCACATCAGGTAAAACCTCTCCGTTGTCGCTTTTAACGACAACCGTAATATTTTTCGATGCCGGATTCTGAGCCGACAGTTGACCGATTGCCAATACGCAAATCAGCAACATAACCTGTATTAGTTTTATTTTGTTTACCATGATGTATTCGGTATATAGTTTTTCATTTTTGCTAATTCTGCTTTTGTAAACGGGACATATTCCATTCCGTTCACCCATGCTACTTGACGGTCGGCGTCAAGCGGAATACGCGAATAACGGAATCCCGTCGGATAATTTACCGCGTCGGAGGTTCTGAGCCTAACTGCCCGTATGCCGTAAAGTGTGCCCGACATGATTTGAGGGGCGTCTTTCCAACGACGGATGTCACAATAATAATGGAATCCCTCGAAGCACAATTCTACGATACGCTCGTTCTTGATTCTTGGACGGAAGACATCCTTGCTTACCGTAAACGGGTTTAACACCGGCGGCATTCCGACACGTTCGCGAATACTATTGACAGCCTCCAAAGCCGTCAACTCGCTGCCCGGCGCCCTTCCGTCGGGACCGTAGGCTTCGTTGACCGCTTCCGCGTAGTTCAGGTACAATTCGGCAAGCCGTATTATCGGATCCGTCAAACGCTGGGTTTTGACGGACGAGTTTTGAGCCAATGGTCCTGTGCGTTTGCACTCGTAATATCCGGTACGTGTATAACGGTCGGCTGGTAAGTCCGGCATCAGTGAAGTTGACGGTTTTGTACCGTCTTCTTCAATATAAAGCGAAGCGTTTCCATAACCGTTCAACGGCTTTTGATTATAAATCACAGCATTGTCAAAACGCGGATCGCGGTGCGCGTATGGATTTTGTTCATTATATTTTCCTGCGGCTATTGCAGTGTTGCGTTCGGCTTCCGTATAGAGAGGATAACCTTCGTCCGTTTCAAAGCGGCTTACGAAATTTTCGGTCGGGCATTGTCCCGAAGCGTTGGCTTGTCCCGAAAAAGCGCGTGGAATGAATGTTTCAAGGCTTCCCGTATTATAATTGAACGACCCTGCCGCATATCCCCAAAGTTGCTCATTCGTATAGTCCGTACCGTAAAAATTTCTTGTATAATCGGCTTTCGACAGTAGTGCATAACCGTTTGCCAATGCAGCGTCAAGCGCTTCCTTGCAGGCATTCGCCGCCTCCACCCATAGCGATTGGTCTCCCGAAGGATTATTTAAGGGGCTTGCCAGATAAAGCAAAGCTCTCGCTTTAAATGCTTTTGCCGTACATCCGTTCGGTTTGTTCTGGTCGGGATCGCTGAGGTGTCCGGCTCCCGATGCAGGATCGCGGCGCATCTTTCCGGCTGCTGCGAAACAGGTGGCGGCAGTTTCAAAATCATCGGCTACTTTGTGCAAAAATACGCCGACTTCTTCACGCGCCATGTCCCAGTCGTCATCAGGTCCGAGCGCCTTGTCCACGTAAGGTAATGTACCATAAAGGCGGAAAAGTTCAAAATGACAGAATGCACGTACAAAGTACGCCTGACCGAGAAAATCACTCTTCTCCGCATTACTCAGTTCCTTCACGCGGTCTATGTTTTCCATACATTTGTTTACTATCCGGATGGCTTTCCACGAATGAGGCACCCGCGAACGGTCTTTATAATAGCCCATTCTGCCGGCAAACCCTTCCGACGCTTCACCGCGCTTGGGCTGTTGTGCATTCTGGTTACGCGCCATGTCGCACATATCGGTGAGCGATTCGACGGTCAGTTTCTGATCCCAGATGTGAAAAAACAATGGAAAATGAGGCTTGATGTTCTGACCGGTACCGCTGTCGTTGCCTGCTCCGTTATATACGGAGTAGAGGTAGTTCTTGAAGTTTGCATAGTTGGTAAAAACCTGTTCGTCGTCCAATCCCGAATCGGGCGCATGGTCAAGATATTCTTCCAGACATGAAGACAAACCGGCGGTCATTGAAACCATCAGCAATATTGAAAATATTTGTTTCTTAAAATTATTTTTCATAATGTCAACTCTTTATTGCGTTAAAATGAAATATCAATTCCTGCCTTGATGGTTCTCGTCTGCGGATAATTGCCATAAAGCAGATAGGTGTTTTCGGGATCTCCTTCAATCAGTTTTGTGAATGTAAGCAAATTATTACCTGTAAAGTAAATCTTTATGCTTTTTATACCCATCAAACGGTTCAGACGTTCGGGTCTGACGGAATAACCTATGTACAGTTCCTTCAAACGCAGGAAATCGGCGTTACGCCATGATTTTCCAAGCATTTTGCCGCTATATCCGGCAGCGGTCTGACTTTCGCCTATTCCCGACCACACTAAATTGGAGGCGTAGGAAGGAGCGTAATGCAAGGCGGCATGATTACCGTCAAGGTTCCAAGGCGCCCAAAAATCAAGTTGCGACAGGTGCATATTGTAGTTCCCCTTGTAAAATTCGTATTCGTACAGTTGGTCGAAATTGATGTATTTTCCTGCATATCCCTGAAAAAGAATACTGAAATCAAAATTTTTCCACTGGAAACCACCGCTGAATGAATAAGCGATTGGAGGTTGCGCAGAACCTTTCATACGGGTCAGGTCGTCACGGTTGATAATGCCGTCTGCCATGTAATCCAAGTATTTATAGTCGCCCACCACCAAGCCGCCGATGTCGGGCAAAGCCGATACGCTGCTATGGATGTCATCAATTGAAGTATAAAATCCGTTGCCTGTAAGGTAAATCCCCGAAGTCTGGGCGCCGATAGCCGTACCTGTTTTCTTCTGATGCGACAGGGAATAAGGAGCATCGTCCTGATATAGAATCCTGTTTTCGTTGAACCCGAAATTGCCTCGCAGAAACATCGTCCAGTCCTTATCCAACTTCTTGCGATATTCGGCTTCCACTTCAATACCGTGCTTCTTGATTTCACCTTTGTTCAATTCTTTATAGGAATTACCCACCCACATGGGAATCGTATTGCTGATCGGTATAAGCATTTTGTCGCGATGTTCATCGAACAAATCGACGGCAAGCGTCAGTTCGTTGCGCAGGAAACCAAATTCTATTCCAAGATCCCGTTTCCGGGCTTCTTCCCATTGTGCTACCGTATTTGCCGAAGGGTCTTCCTTGATCGAGCCGTTGGCGTCCTTGGAGTAATTGCTTATGTAAAGCCATCTGTTGGCTGCATAGTCGCTGCCTACCAATCCTTCGGAATAACGGAATTTTACTTTGTTGAACCACCACGGCATTGTATTCTTGAAGAATTTTTCTTCCGAAAGCACCCAACCCAATGCGGCGGAGGGGAAGAATCCAAACCTGTTGCTGGGTGCAAAACGTTCCGAACCGGTGTAACCCATGTTCAATTCAAGCAGATATTTGTGGGAATAGTCGTAAGTGGCGCGCGCGACTATCGCTTCGTTATAATAGGGAAATTCCGTGCCGCGGTCTTTTTCCTGTCGGTTAAGCAGAAGTAATCCCGTAGCGGTATGGTCGCCGAAAGTACGGTCGTAATTGAGCGACATGTCATAATAAATGTCATGGTAATATCCGTCGCTAAGTCCTCCCACTGTGGTATAGACAGGATTGTCGGTATAAACTTCACGTGTTGCGCCTTCCCGCTTCCATGCATTCTGATTGCCTTCGTCATACTTTGCCCAGTCTATTGAATAACTGACGTTTGTATATTGTGTGGCAAGCGAATTGTATTTGTAATAAGTGCTCAAAGAGAATTTTCCTTTTAGGGACAAGCCTTTGGTGATAAAATCAAGTTTCTGGTCAAGAATGATATCCGAAAACAGCTTTGAATCGGTATATTGCTCAAACCTGCCTCCTGCTAATCCGAAATACGGATTGTAAATTCCCGTATCACCGATGTCGTTAATGAGGCGGTCTTCTGCCAATCCGGGATAATCGGTGTCGGGAATAGCCCTCATCACCCATGCCGGATAATAAAGGGGTACTTTGGTGGTGCTGGCGCCGAAGACATAACTCCACAATGCCGCTTCACCGAGGTTTCCAGTCATACCGGTATAAACAGGCTGGTTCTGGATACCTACATTACCGCCGAGATTGAAGGATAAAAGCGTACTTTTCGTCAGGTTGAAGTCAAGGTTTACGCGATAGTTTATACGGTCATAATAAAACTCAGTATCCAATTTGCCGGATTTGAACGATTTGAAGAACGAACCCTGATGCGAAAAGCCAATGGAAGCAAAATACTTCACAAAGTTGGTGCCGCCGCTTACATTAAAATTGACATTATAGGCAGGCGCAAACGATTTGGTTAATTCATTGAACCAATCCGTATCGGGATAGCGGAGCGCATTGATTTCGGACGATGGCTGACGGTATTCGTCCAATTGCCATTGGGGCGTCAGCGCCGAAAACTGCTGGTCGTTGGTATGCGCCCTGTTCAGCATGGACATGGTTGTATATCCGTCCACATGTTTCGCTACATTAATAGGTTGTTGCATACCGTAAGAGTAAGTGAAATCCAATTTGGGCTTGCCTTCCGTACCTCGTTTGGTTGTAACGATGATGACGCCGTTGGCTCCACGCGCACCGAAGACGGCAGTCGCCGAAGCATCTTTAAGCACTGAGATGGAACTTACTTCATTGGGGTCAATGCTCGCAAAATCTCTTTCCACACCA
>JAISJX010000358.1 GCA_031261145.1 Tannerella sp. | reverse complement strand
CGGACGGTTGGGCGCCATGATTTTCGGCGTTCCGGCTCAAGACAAGCTGCAACTGAACGACATCACAATCTGGTCGGGCGGTGTGGAACCGCTTGGCGACAAAACAGACTCTTACAAATACCTGCCTGAAATCAGGGAAGCCTTGCGGAATAAGGATTATCAGAAAGCGGAAACCCTTACCAACCAATACATGACATGTGGGGGTGAAGGCGGGTTCGACGGCAGTTATTTTCCCTCTTACCAGACACTTGGAAATCTCGACATGACGTTTGCTTTGCCGGAGGGAGAAATATCCGGTTATAAAAGGTGGTTGGACATTGAGCGGGCCGTTGCCGGTGTTTCGTTTGATATAGGAGATGTCTGTTTCAAAAGGGAATATTTTTCGAGCCATGCCGACAGCATAATCGTTATACGGCTGACAAGCAGCAATAAAGCCGGTTTGAATTTCACCCTCGATCTGAACCGGGAATGCGCTGCCGTGACAACCACCGATGGAAATAACGTGTTGATAATGAAAGGAAATACGGATTATAAGGGACGAAAAGGGAATTGCGATTATGAAGTACAAGTAAAAGTCGTCACCAAAAACGGAGAAGTCATACCGGAAAACAACACCCTGACGGTGAAAAATGCCGGAGAAGCTTTTGTCTATATCGTTTGCGGAACATCTTACCTGCTGGATTATGACAAGGGATACAAAAAAGAAATCTCTTCCGAAAAGTTATCCGGGGCTTTGGCTGCCGCTTCCGCAAAATCACACCTGAAACTGAAAAACGCACATATCAAAGACTATCAATCCCTGTATAAACGCCTGTCACTGAGTATTGGCGAAACATCCCAAGAGGCATTGTCCACCGACGAACGCCTGAAACAATTCGGCAACGGTGAAAAAGATGCCGCTTTAGCCGCTTTGTTCTATCAATATGGCCGTTACCTGATGATCTGTTCCAGCCGCGGCGACAACCCGCTTCCTTCTAATTCACAAGGCATTTGGGGCGATGGCTATGAATTGCCCTGGCATTGCGATTACAAGGCAAACATCAATTACGAAATGAACTATTGGTGTGTGGAAGCGTCCAACCTCAGTGAATGTCATCTGCCGATGCTCCGCCTGAATGCCGGATTGGTAAAACCGGGAAGTAAAACCGCACAGAATTATTTCAACGCTCCGGGCTGGGTTTTGGCTATGCAAACCAATGCCTGGGGATGGACTTCTCCCGGCTGGGTAAGCAGTTGGGGCAGTTTCTTCGGCGGCAGCGGCTGGGTTTCGCAGAACTTCTGGGAACATTACGCCTACACGCAAGACAAGGAATACCTCCGGTCGGTTTATCCCATTCTGAAATCCGCCTGCGAGTTTTATCTCGCTGCCATGACGAAAAATACCGACGGATACTGGGTGATGTCACCTTCCACCTCCCCCGAAAACAAGTATAAGATGAATAGCGGCAACATATCCGTAACGGAAGGCGGAACCATGGAAATGAGCATCATCCGCGACCTTTTCGACAACACGGTTGCCGCAGCTCAGGTACTGGAATGTGACTCCGAATTTCGTAACCTCCTGAAACAAACACGCGAACAGACGTTGCCTTTCAAAATAGGGAAAGAAGGTCAGTTGCAGGAATGGGCAGACGATGTTGACATGGATGCGCCGGATATCCACCACCGCCATGTGTCCCATCTTTTCGCCTTACATCCGGGCAGGCAAATATCTCCGGCGGAAACGCCCGATCTTGCGGATGCCGCCAAGCGAACCCTCGAAATCCGCGGCGACGACGGCACGGGCTGGAGCCTTGCCTGGAAAATCAACTTTTGGGCGCGCCTCCTGGACGGCGACCACGCCTACAAACTGATGACTTACCAACTGCGTTTCGTTGATCCCACTGGAAAAGGTCATGGCGGCACTTATCCCAATCTGTTTGACGCACATCCGCCTTTCCAGATTGACGGGAATTTCGGATTTTTGTCCGGGCTGAACGAAATGCTCTTGCAGAGCCACCGCACATATACCGTCCCCGATCATCCCGGCGAAATCTTTTTCATTGCCGATCTATTGCCTGCCCTACCCTCGGTATGGAAAAAAGGTAGTATTCAGGGTTTACGCTCCCGTGGAGGCTTTGAGTTTTCATTGGAATGGAACGAAGGCAAACTAACCCAGGCAGAAGTCAAAAACATCTCCGGCTCCCGGCTGAAAGTCGTCTATGGCAACAAAGAAATAGAACTGATCCTGCGGAAAGGTGAAAGTAAAAAACTTACTTACTGTACTTTTTACAGTAAGTAAGTTCAAATTTATACAGTAAGAAAAACTATTTTTACCATTCATCCGTTCGGAACGACGGTGTGGGTAGGTTCCTTTTGACCGTATTCAGGTCACGACCTCACTCAACCCTATCTTGTTGTGAATTACTAACCATTTTTCTTAGCGCCATAAAATGATATTTAGCCCCGAAAGTTCAAAAAAATCAGTATCTTTGCAACTTAATGATAAAGTTATAAAAATGCTTTTTGAAGAATATAAATACTTTGATTATCAGTTCCCTGAACCGCAATATTTGGGCGCTAAGCACTCTCATTTATCGTGGATAAACCAGCATATCCCAAATGGCGTTGAAACAGCGCTTGACGCCTTCGCAGGGTCTCAATCTGTCAGTTTCTTTTTCAAACAATTAGGATTTAGGACAATAACCAATGACTTCCTTAACTTCAACAATCAAATAGGCAAAGCGTTGATAGAAAACAAAAATAACAGATTAGACGATACTGATTTAACTGTCTTATTTCAACAGTCGCCAAACAAAAGCGATTTCCATTTAATGGAAGATATTTTTACGGATGTGTTTTTTGAACGTGAAGAAGCTGTTTTTTTAGATAATTTCAGAGCCAACATTCCGATGTTGGAGAACGAATATAAGCAGGCATTAGCATTTGCCGTAATCAACCGTAGCATGACGCGAAAAATCACTATGGGACATTTCGGTCATACACAAGCCTTGGTTTACGCCAATGACCCCGAAAGAATAAAACGAAACAGGAGTCTGATACGTCCTGTCAAAGAGCTGTTTTTGGAACTTTTGCCAAGTTATAACAAAGCCGTTTTCGATAACAAAAAAGAGAATAAAAGTATAAATATTAATATCTTAGAACTTTTGCCGCATTTGTCGGGGATTGATTTAGTTTATTTTGACCCACCCTATTGCGACAGTCATGCTGATTATCAGGGATTTTATCATTTGCTCGAAACTTATACGGAATACTGGAAAGACAAAGAATTTGTCAATGGAATAAAACGTTAT
>JAISJX010000323.1 GCA_031261145.1 Tannerella sp. | reverse complement strand
GACGATGGCGAAGTGCGCAATTCACCCGAACAGTTTGGTAACTATATGGCAGGGGACATCAAATATATGGATTTGAACGGAGACGGTAAAATTACCGAGTTGGATCAGGCGCCCATCGGTTATCCTACCAGCCCCGAAATAGTCTATGGATTTGGTGCTTCGATGGGTTATAAGAAGTTTGATTTCTCCTTCTTTTTTCAGGGATTGTCGCGTGAATCGTTTTTCATTTCACAGGTAACCAATGATACTCAAACCAGTACAGCTCCATTCCTAAACGGTCAATCGGGATTGCTTAAAGAATACGCCGACGACCACTGGTCGGAGGACAACCGCAATCAATACGCTTTGTGGCCCCGCCTGTCAACATCTTCTGTCGATAACAATACGAAAACCTCTACATGGTGGATGCGCGACGGCTCATTCCTGCGTTTGAAATCGGTGGAATTGGGATATTCACTGCCCGAACGGATTATTTCAAAACTGTGGATGAGCAATCTGCGCATCTATTTCAGCGGTACCAATCTTTTGACTTTTAGCAAATTCAAAATGTGGGATCCTGAAATGGCAGGCAACGGTTTCAATTATCCCGTTCAGAGAGTGTTTAATTTCGGAATACAAGCAGCGTTTTAGTTAATTAAGAATTAAAAATTAAGAATTAAAAAATAAAGATATGAAAAATATTTTGATAAAAATAAAAATGGGAACGGTTGTCTGTCTTGTGGCTTTCCTGTGTTCCTGCGATTTTTTAGATATAGTGCCCGACAATGTGCCCACCATTGACTATGCCTTTTCCGACAGGGCAAATGCGGAACGGTTTCTCTATAGCTGTTATAGTTATCGTCCTGCCAATGGAGATGTTTACATGGATCCGGCATTGGCTGGTAGCGACGAGGTATGGGAACGAAACCCTTATACCTCTTATGGCGTTACTTGGACGCCCTGTAGAATTGCCCGCGGGGAACAAACCGTAAATTCAGCGATATTGAATTTTTGGGACGGCGTTTATCGGGGCGGCAATCAGTCGGTTTATTTGTTTAGAGGCATTAGGGACTGTAATATTTTTCTTGAAAATATTGATGGCGTAGTCATTGATATGGTAGAGGATGAACGTACACGATGGATTAGCGAAGCCAAATTCCTCAAAGCATGGTATCATTTTTATCTGTTACGCACCTACGGTCCTATTCCTATTATAGATAAAAACCTGCCCATTTCGGCAGGCGTGGACGAAGTAAAGGTATGGCGCGAGCCTATAGACGATGTGGTAGCGTATATCGTGGGGACGCTGGAAGATGCCATCCCCGGATTGCCTGATGCACGACAGTTGATTACATCTACCGAAGGAGGACGCGCAAATAAACTGATCGCTTATTCCCTGATTGCTGAAGTGCGCCTTTGGGCTGCCAGTCCTTTGGTCAATGGCAACAGTACCTACTCCGCTATGGTGGACGGGCGCGGCAAACATCTTTTCCCCGAAGGCGCAGCGGATGTAAACAAATGGACGCTGGCAGTCAAAGCCTGCGAGGATGCCATCAATATCTGCCACGCACAGGAAAAAAGCCTCTATCGGGTTGTCGATCCGCTGACTTATAATGCACCGGAGTTTTTCCAACAGCAAACTGTTTATCGGCAGGCTATTTGCGACCGCTGGAATTCCGAACTGATATGGGGTGGTACAAAATTCGATATTCTCCTTCTCGATGCTTCTTCACAGCCTCGCTTGGTGCGTCGCCTTGATGCTGCTTTTACGGATAGAGGCGCTGAAATGGCGCCTACTATGAAAATGGTGGAACGATATTATTCGAGCAATGGCGTGCCTATTGATGAAGATAAGGAGTGGAGAATTGAGAATACATGGTATGAAGACCGCTTCAAAATAAGACCTGAAACTCCTTCCGGAGATGAAATTTACAGGGTGAAAGAAAAGGAACGGACGGCTTACCTGCACTACAACCGCGAGCCTCGATTTTATGCCAGCATAGGCTTTGACAAAGGTATCTATTACGGAAGCGGATATTATAAATTCCCTGATGATGTGAAATATTGCCAATTCTTTAACGGGCAGGTTTCAGGATATACAGCAGCCGGTTTTCACAGTACTACAGGATATGCTGCCAAAAAGATGCACAGTTTCAAAAATGCCCAGACGACGAACAATACAAGTTCGGAATATTTTCCTTTCCCGATTTGCCGGCTTGCCGACCTTTACCTGATGTATGCCGAAGCTGTGAACGAGGCGGAAGGACCCAATGGTCCCAACAGCGCTAAAATGTTCGAATACCTTGACGCAATCAGAGACAGGGCGGGCTTGGCAGGCGTGAAAGAATCGTGGGCGCAACATTCCATAAATCCCGATAAACCCGATTCTCAAGACGGTCTCCGAGAGATTATCAGGCGCGAACGCACCATCGAATTGATGTTTGAAGGAAAACGCTTCTGGGATATCCGCCGCTGGAAACTGATTGACGAACTGAACGAGCAGCCGAGAGGATGGGACATCATGGGCGCAGATGAAGAGGACTTTTACAATGTCGTCAACACATGCGAAGTCAATGTAAAGTTCTCCGTTAAGAATTATTTTTTCCCCATCTATGAAAATAACCTGTATGTGAACGACCATTTAATACAGAATTACGGATGGTAATGAATCAATTACGAATTAAAAATTACGAATTAAAAATTTTAAAACAGTTAAAGATGAAAAATATAATAATAACAATCATGTTTTTTGCACTGGTACTTTCATCGTGCAAAGAAGAAACCATCGGTTTGCAGCCGCAGGACAGCGTGCCGCCGGGACCTGTTTCGGATGTAACCTACAAAGCGACGCCCGGAGGGGTGATATTAAAATATCGTCTGCCTGCCGATGAAGACCTGTTGTATGTAAAAGCGGTTTATTCCCGCAAAGAAGGCGTATTGAGCGAAGTAAAGGCGACTCTTTATACGGACAGTTTGGTAATTGAGGGATTCGGCGATGCGCTGCCGACGGAAGTAACACTGATTGCCGTTGACCGCAGCGACAATGAATCAAC